>NZ_JAJEPR010000002.1:0-222155 GCF_020686945.1 Fusicatenibacter faecihominis
ATGTTCGTTTTGCACCGACCGAAGCGGAGCGTAGACAGCAGCGATTTACGCAGTAAATCAGCGGATTTCGAATGTTTGCAGAATTGCTATAGACAAACGTTCGCGTGAGATAGATCTGTAAAGGAGAAGAAAATGGCACAACAGGATGAGAAAGCATTAAACAGAGAAGAGAAGTTAAAAGCACTGGAAGCCGCCATCGTGAAACTGGAGAAGGATTACGGTAAGGGCGCAGTGATGAAGCTGGGTGACGGAGCCAGCATGAACGTGGAGACCGTTCCGACGGGTTCCTTAAGCCTTGATATTGCATTGGGACTGGGCGGTATCCCCAAAGGCCGTGTGATCGAGATCTACGGACCGGAGTCCAGTGGTAAGACTACCGTAGCTCTTCATATGGTAGCAGAAGTTCAGAAGAGAGGCGGTATCGCAGGCTTCATCGACGCGGAGCATGCACTGGATCCCGTCTATGCGAAGAACATCGGTGTTGATATTGACAACCTCTATATCTCTCAGCCGGACAACGGTGAGCAGGGCCTCGAGATTGCAGAGACCATGGTCCGTTCCGGCGCTGTGGATATCATCATCGTGGACTCTGTAGCGGCTCTGGTGCCGAAGGCAGAGATCGAGGGCGATATGGGAGACAGCCATGTGGGTCTTCAGGCGAGACTGATGTCTCAGGCTTTGAGAAAGCTGACCGGTATCATCAGCAAGTCCAACTGTACGGTGATTTTCATCAACCAGCTTCGTGAGAAGGTGGGCGTGATGTTCGGAAATCCGGAGACCACCACCGGCGGCCGAGCACTGAAATTCTATTCCTCCATCCGTCTGGATGTACGCCGGATCGAGTCCCTGAAGCAGGGAGGCGAGGTAGTCGGAAACCGTACCCGTGTCCGTGTGGTGAAGAATAAGATTGCTCCGCCCTTCAAAGAAGCAGAGTTCGATATCATGTTCGGTAAGGGAATCTCCCGGGAGGGTGATATCCTGGATCTGGCGGCAAACTTAGGGATTGTCAATAAGAGCGGTGCCTGGTATGCTTACAACGATGCCAAGATCGGTCAGGGCCGTGAGAACGCCAAGCTTTACTTGAAAGAGCATCCCGATGTGATGGCAGAAATCGAGACTGCTGTCCGCGAGCATTATGGCCTCCAGGGCGATGTAGTGGAGATTCCGGGGGCAGCCCCGGCGGAGGAAAGCAGCGAGGAAGCTCCGGAGAACTTCTTTGACGGAGAGACAGAAGAATGATTGTGACCGAAATCGAGAACTGCGGAAGCGGAAAACGAAAGGTCTATCTGGACGGACAGCCCGCCTTTGTGCTTTACAGAGGTGAGCTGTCCGGCTGTCATATAGAGAAAGACCAGGAGCTTCCGGAGGCGGTCTACCGTGAGATCATGGATGAGATTCTCTGGAAACGCATCCGCATGCGCTGTCTTTATCTTTTAAAGAGTATGGATCGGACGGAATACCAGCTTCGGACGAAGCTGAAGCAGAATTTCTATCCCGAGGAACTCATCGATCGGGTCATTCTCTGGCTTGAGAATCTCCACTATCTCGACGATGTCCGCTATGCGGAGAGCTATATCAGGACCCACGGGGAGAGTCTGAGCACGCTGCAGTTAAAGCAGAAGCTGACCCAGCGAGGGGTTCCCCGGGATGTGATCCAGGAAGCCCTTGAAAACCAGGAGGGACCGGACGAGGAGGAACTCATCCGCAAGTGGGTGAAGAAGAAAAAAACAGACCCCTCAGATTGCACTCCGGCCGAAAAACAGAAGCTTTACGCCTTCCTGATGCGGAAGGGATTTTCCTCCTCAGGCGTGCGAAAAGTCCTTCAAAGCGGCAGTGAAATGCAGAATGAATACTCTTGACAATTTGCACAAAACAGTATACAATTTATGTGTTGTATTTGTACAATGAAAATTTAATAAGGAGGTGCTCCTGTGCCAGGTGCAGTAATAGCGGTTATAGCTGTGCTCATCACTCTTGTGGTAGCTGTTCCTATTACCTACTTTGTCTCCATTTCCAATCACAAGAAGACGGTGGAAGCCAAGATCGGAAGTGCGGAAGAGAGAGCTAGGAAAATAATAGATGACGCTCTGAAAACTGCCGAGACAAAGAAGCGCGAAGCATTACTCGAAGTAAAGGAAGAGTCTTTAAAGACGAAAAACGATCTCGAGAAAGAAACCCGGGAGAGAAGATCCGAACTTCAGAGGTATGAGAAGCGTGTTCTTTCCAAAGAAGAAACAGTGGACAAGAAAGCAGATGCCATCGAGAAGCGGGAAGCAGGTTTAACAGCCAAAGAAGAAGAACTGCGTAAGAAGAGCAGCGAGATTGAGCGGCTTAGTGAAGAACGTGTGCAGGAACTGGAACGAATCTCCGGTCTGACCTCCGAACAAGCAAAAGAGTATCTTTTAAAAACTGTTGAAGACGAAGTCAAGCATGACACGGCGAAGCTCTATAAAGAGCTGGAAGCCAGAGCAAAGGAAGACGCAGGCAAGAAAGCAAAGGAATATGTGGTCAATGCCATTCAGAAATGTGCGGCTGATCATGTATCCGAGACGACAATCTCTGTGGTACAGCTTCCCAATGATGAGATGAAAGGTCGTATCATCGGTCGCGAGGGAAGAAATATCCGTACCCTTGAGACCATGACCGGTGTGGATCTCATTATCGACGATACACCGGAAGCCGTCATTCTTTCCAGCTTCGATCCCATCCGCAGAGAGGTTGCAAGAATCGCTCTGGAGAAGCTCATTGTGGACGGACGTATTCATCCGGCCAGAATCGAGGAGATGGTGGAGAAAGCCCAGAAAGAAGTGGAGAACATGATCCGCGAGGAAGGAGAAGCCGCTACTCTCGAAGTCGGAGTACACGGTATCCATCCGGAACTTGTTCGTCTGCTGGGCCGCATGAAGTTCCGTACCAGTTATGGTCAGAACGCGCTGAAGCATTCCATTGAGGTTGCTCAGCTGTCAGGTCTTCTGGCAGGAGAGATCGGCGTAGATGTTCGTCTTGCGAAACGTGCAGGTCTTCTGCATGATATCGGTAAGTCCATCGACCATGAAATGGAAGGCTCCCATATTCAGATCGGTGCTGATCTTTGTAAGAAGTATAAAGAGTCCAGAGTGGTTATCAACGCAGTGGAAGCTCATCACGGCGATGTAGAACCGGAATCTCTGATTGCCTGCATCGTACAGGCTGCAGATACCATTTCTGCCGCCCGTCCGGGTGCCAGAAGAGAGACTCTGGAGACTTATACCAATCGATTAAAACAGTTAGAGGATATTACAAACTCCTTCAAGGGAGTAGACAAATCTTTTGCTATTCAGGCAGGTAGAGAGATTCGGATCATGGTTGTGCCCGAACAGGTCAGCGATGCCGATATGGTATTGCTTGCCCGCGATATTTCCAAACAGATCGAAGCTGAGCTGGAATATCCGGGACAGATCAAGGTCAGTGTTATTCGTGAATCCCGCGTGGTAGATTACGCAAAATAAAAGATTTTATAAGGCAGTGGATGAAAAGTCCGCTGCCTTTTTTCATGGAAAAAGCCGGCGGCGCATAGAGATAGACAGGACTTTTTTGAAAAGGTGAGTTTATGAACAGGATGCGCTACCCGGAGGAGAAGCTGACACTGCGTTTCACTCTTGCCTTTCTGCTGGGCTTTTTTGCAGCCCTTCTGGTGAGCTGGTGCGGGAGAGAGTATTATCTTCAGAAGGCTGGCCTCATCAGCGATTTTTATCTGCGGCGGCTGAAATACAAAAATCTGGAGGGAAGACGGCTTTTCGGTTCCTTTCTGGGGAAACGGATGAAGTGGGCGGCGCTTTTTCCGGGGATCCTTCTTCTGGGGGCGGCGGAGCCTGTTATGCTCCTGGCGGGCGGCTGGCTTGGGTTTGCCTTCGGTGTGGTTGTGAGTCTTTCCGTGCTGAAATTCGGCTTTTTCGGCCTCGGAGTGGGGCTTCTTCTCACGATTCCCCAGGGGCTTTTCTATGTGGCCGGGGCTCTTGTCATGTTTCAGGGTCTGGCGGACTGGAAGTGGAATTTTGCTAACTGGCTGGCTTTTCCGGGGAGAAAGCTTATGACCGGGACGGTTTTTTTCTTTTTGGGTATTTTGACGGAAAGCTTTGTGAGTCTCTGGAATCTCCGGCTTCTTTTTTATCTGATTTGAAAGAAAAACGCAAGATTTAGTTCAGAAAATCTTAAGAAAAACGATATCTGGTGGTTCGAAGGAGAAAACCATTTTTGTAGAAACTGCCATTGGAATTTTGACAGAAATCGACTATAATTAACGTCTGAGAAAGAAGCGGAGGCATAAATTTTATGGAGAGACTGATTCCTGGATTCATGACTTATCTGATGCAGGTAAAAAATGCGTCAAAAAGTACCATGAGTTCTTATGAAAGAGATTTGAAAAGACTGGCTGCTTTTCTGGATGCAAAGGGCGTTCATACACCGGAGGATGTGACAGCCACCTCTTTAAATTCCTATATTCTTTTTCTGGAACGGGAAGGTTTTTCCACAGCCACGGTTTCCAGAAATGTGGCTTCTATGAAGTCTTTTTTTCATTATGTTTGTGACAGTAACCGGAGGCTTAACGATCCCACTAGCCAGATCCGTGCACCTCATATCGACCGGAAGGCTCCGGAGATCCTTTCTGTGGAGGAGGTTGAAAGCCTTCTGGAGCAGCCGGACCCGGGGACAGCGAAAGGAATCCGCGACAAGGCCATGCTGGAGCTTCTCTATGCCACGGGAATGCGGGTGACGGAGCTCATCACCCTGAAGGTGACGGATCTGAACCAGCGCCTCTCCTATGTGATCTGCAGGGATGGAGAGAAGGAACGCGTGATTCCCTACGGGCCCAAGGCCCAGGCGGCTCTCGAAACCTATCTTAAGGATGCCCGGGAGGAACTTTTAAAAGGGACGATAAGCGACCTTCTCTTTGTGAACTGTTCGGGAAATCTCATGAGCCGTCAGGGCTTCTGGAAGCTCATCAAGCAGTACGCGGCAAAGGCCGGCATTGAGACGGATATCACGCCGCACACGATCCGCCATTCTTTTGCGGCCCATCTGGTGCAGAACGGGGCAGACCTGAAAGCAGTCCAGGAGATGATGGGGCATGCGGATATCGCCACGACCCAGACTTATTTGAATCTCAGCGTGAACCATGTGAAAAATGTATATGCGAAAGCCCATCCCAGAGGATGAAAAAAGACGAATCCGGCCGGAGATAAAATCCGTGGATTCGTCTTTTTTACTGTTCTGGCTGGTTTAAAAGCTCCCGTATCCGGTCGGAAGTCTCCCGGGCCGCTTTGTGGTTGTTTCCGCTGGCGGTGATTCCTACTACGAGATTGTCTTTCCGGACAATGCCGGGAAAATAGAAATCGCATTTGTTCTTATCGCTGCAGACGTTGACGGTGATTCCCATGCATTTGCAGACGCTGTAAATATCCTCGTTGGTCTGATGATCGTTCGTGGCGGCGATGACCAGATCAGCATCGTAGATGTCCTCTCTCTGGTACTGTTTTTTCAGGATCAGGATCTTTCCCTGAGACTGGAGTTCCAGAAGCTCCGGATTGACTTCGGGAGCGATGACGGTCAGATTTTCGGTGAAATCCACCAGTGTGCGGATCCGGCGTTTGGCGATGGTGCCTGCGCCCACGACGACGACTTTTTTATGAGAAATGTCCACAAACATGGGAAAATAGGGTCTGGCTTCATCTGTCATAAATGTTATTCCTCCTTTGAGCCTGTGCTCGTCTGTACGGACGGATTCTTTTATCTTATCACATTATGGAAGAAAAGGACAGAAAAATTAAAAAAAGGATTCAAAAATGACGAAAGAACTGGTATGATAGGATTGGGAAAAGATATATCAAATCAGGGAGAGAGAATATGACCAGAAAAAAACGAACAGATAAAATTTTTTTCCGATATTATGAGATCCCCAGAGACAGCTATGTGCTGGCTCTTTTCGGGGAAGAGTGGAACCGGAAATATGGTTCGGAAGGAGAAAGCCTTCATTTCCATAACCATCTGGAGGTGGGTTACTGTTATAAAGGGGAGGGTGTCATCAAGCTGGAGAACGGAGATTATCCCTATTTTCCCCAGACCTTTACGATGATCCCGAAAAACTGCCCTCACTCGACCTTTGGAGATCAGGGCGGGATCAATTCTTGGGAATTTCTTTTTATTGATGTGGAGCGCTTTCTGACGGATCTTTATCCGGGACGAAGCCGCCTGGCAGAGGAGATCAGCAGGAGAATCAACAGTGGCGCAAGATTTCTGACCCATGGAAAAAATCCGGCTCTCGGTGATCTCGTTCAGGAGATTTTCCGAGAGATGAAGGAGAAGAGCGAATTTTATCAGGAGAGCGTAAAAGGCTATCTTCTGGCTTTCCTTATGGAAGCGGCCCGGCTGAACGATGAGGATTCTCTGCTTCCCGGAGAGGAATTGCCAGTCGTCGGAAAACAGATCTGGAAGGAAGAGATCACCCAGGTGGAAGCGGCGCTCCGTTATGTGGAGGAACATTATGCAGAACAGCTTCGGGTGGGGGATCTGGCGGCGGTCTGCGGCCTCAGCGAGACGCATTTTCGCAGATTTTTCTTGAAAAACATGCAGCTGACTCCCATGGAATATGTCAATAAAGTACGAATCCGGGAGGCCTGCCGCCTGATGAACGGAACAGCCTCATCCCTGGAGGAGATTGCCATGAAGACCGGCTTTGTTTCCATGTCCACATTTAACAGAAACTTTACCCGTTTTCTGGGCACTTCGCCACATGTCTGGCGAAAAAGCAAGGGGAGAGAACGCAGCATCCTCTTTTAAAAGAGTTTTACTGGAAAAAATATGGCAAAAAGCCTGCGTTTTCGACATTTCTTTGGGCAAAAAGCTCTCCTGTAAGAAAAACAGGAGGGCTTTTTATTATGCATAATATCTAAAACAAAGGGATTAAAAATGAAAAAAAGATAAAAAATGAATTGTTTTTGGTCGAAAATGCTTCCCATAGAAAAAAGATATAGAGTAAAATAGTCACATATTCACCAGAAAGAAGGATTCAAAATTATACAAAATGTTCAATAACTTTGAATCGAAAAAAGTTGAGAACTGGTGAAAATGTACAAAAAATTAAAGGAGGATGTGTAGTATGAAACTGAAAAAGGCAATGGCATGTATGCTGGCAGGCGCAATGGTACTTTCTATGGGGGCTGTTCTTCCGGCGGCTGCAAGCGAGGATGACAACACACTGACCGTATGGACTTGGGATCCGAACTTTAACATCTATGCAATCAACAAAGCAGCAGAAATCTATGCAAAAGACCATGAGGGCTTTAAAGTAGAGGTTACAGAGATCAAATCCGATGCGATCGAGGCAAAGATCACCACAGCAGTGAATGCAGGTGACCTGAGTACTCTTCCGGACATCTTCCTGATGCAGGATAACTCCTTCCAGAAATATGCAACGTTCTACCCGGACGTTTTCACCGATCTGACCGATTCCGGAATCGATTTCTCTCAGTTCTCTGAGGCAAAGGTTGCTTATTCCACACTGGATGGCGTAAATTACGGTGTTCCGTTTGACAATGGTGCAGTTGTGAATGCAGTTCGTACAGATTTGATCGAGCAGGCTGGTTATACCGTAGATGATTTTACAGACATTACTTGGTCTGATTACATGGAAAAGGCAAAGGTGGTTCTTGAAAAGACCGGTCTTCCGATGCTGACCGCTCAGGCAGGTTCCCCGGATGTGATCATGATGATGCTTCAGTCCTGTGGAGCTTCCCTCTTTAACGAAGACGGAACAGGCAATATTGCTGACAATGAGGTTCTGAAAAAATGTGTTGAGATCTATGCACAGATGGTTGCAGATGGTACTCTGGTAGAGGTTACCGACTGGGATCAGTATATTTCTTCTCTGAACAGCTCCACCGTAGCAAGCACCTTCAACGGATGCTGGATCCTGGCTTCCATTCAGGCAGCAGAGGATCAGTCCGGTAAATGGGCAATCACAAATATGCCGAGACTGGATGATGTAGATAGCGCTACCAACTACTCCAACAACGGTGGTTCCTCCTGGGCAATCTCTTCCAACTGCGCAAAGACCGACCTGGCTGTTGATTTCCTGAATTCCACCTTTGCAGGCAGCACAGAGCTTTATGATGACATCATTTCCAAGGGCGCTCTGGCAACCTGGGCTCCGGCTGGAGAATCTGACGCATACAACGTACCGGTTGACTTCTACGGCGGCGATACGATCTATACTAAGATTGTTGATTTCGCAACCAAGACTCCGTCCAACACCACCGGCGCATTCTACTATGACGCCCGTGATGCGGTAGGTATCGCACTTTCCAACATTACCCAGACTGGTGCAGATGTGGATTCTGAACTCCAGACCGCACAGGAAACTCTGGAATTCACCATGGGTGCTTAATGTTTCCGCTGAAAAAGAAACAGTAAGGTAAGATAAATGGAAAAGGTCTGTGACTGTTGTTCAAGGCAGAACAGCAGGCAGACCTTTTTCCATATAAAGAAGGGAAGGTATGCTTCATGCAAAAAAAGAGAAAAATGACATTGGAAAGAAGGCATAACCTGACAGGCTGGGCGTTTCTCTCCATTGGTGTGGTTCTGATCTGCTGGACAAGCTTCTATCCGATGATCCAGGCGTTTATCCTGTCGCTGAAAAGCGGACTGGGCGTCAATCTGAAGTTCAACGGTTTTTCAAACTACGCACGAATCCTGAAAGACCCGACATTTAAAGGGACACTGTTCAATACATTCTTTTATCTGATCATTCAGGTGCCGATCATGCTGACACTGGCTTTGATCCTGGCATCGATCCTGAATAACAAAGATCTTCGTTTCAAGGGACTCTGGAGAACCTGTATTTTTCTTCCCTGTGCGACTTCTCTGGTATCCTACTCCATGATTTTCCGTTCCCTGTTTGCAAATGACGGTTTTGTAAATACAGTTCTTCGTGCTGTCGGAGCAACCCCGATCATGTGGTTTTCCAATGCGTGGACAGCAAGAGCGGTAATTATCATTGCCCTGATCTGGAGATGGACCGGCTATAACATGGTATTCTATCTGTCAGGCCTTCAGAACATCGAGTACTCCGTCTATGAGGCAGCCAGAATTGACGGCGCTTCTCCACGTCAGATCCTTTTCAAGATCACGATCCCGCTGCTGAAACCGACGATCCTTTTGACGACCATTACTTCTACCAATGGTACCCTGCAGCTGTTTGATGAGTCTTTGAACCTGACCAACGGCGGACCTGGTAAATCAACGATGACCATGTCCCATTATATTTATAATACATCCTTTGTACAGAGCCCGAACTTCGGTTATGCGGCAGCAATGTCCATCGTGATCCTTGTAATGGTGGCTGTCCTGGCCCTGATCCAGATGAAAGTAGGTGATGAACGATGAATAAAGGCAAAAAAGCGGCAATGTATATTTTTCTGACCATTTGTTCGTTGCTTTCCGTTTTCCCGCTGTACTACATGGCGTGTGCGGCTACAAACAAGAGCGTGGATGTATCCAGAGGAAAACTGATTCCGGGTACTTATCTTGTAGAGAATTTTAAGACACTGATCGCGAATCAGGATCTTTCCCGTGCACTCTGGAATTCCTTCCGGAATGCGACCGTGCTGACACTGATCTGTCTGCTGGTCTGCTCCCTGGCCGGTTACGGTTTTGAAATCTATCATGACAAAGGAAAAGATATAGTATTTGCTATTCTGCTGACAGCTATGATGGTTCCTTTTGCAGCGATCATGATCCCGCTGTTCCGGATGTTTTCCAAGCTGAAGATGGTCAACACGATGGCGGCTTTCATGCTTCCGTCCATCTCGACCCCCTTCATGATCATGATGTTCCGTCAGGCATCCAGGTCTTTCCCACATGATATCATAGAAGCGGCCCGGCTGGATGGTCTGAGTGAGATTGGAATCTTTTTCCGTATGTTCATTCCGACTATGAAATCTACATACGCAGCAGCTCTGATCATCACTTTCATGAACGCATGGAACAACTATATGTGGCCGAAGGTTATTCTGCAGACCAACAGCTCCATTACCATGCCTATGCTGGTTGCCAACCTGCTGAGCGGATATGTGGTTGATTATGGTATGCTGATGCTCGGCGTACTGATCTGTACGATTCCGACCGTTATCATTTTCTTCTTCTTCCAGAAGAGCTTTGCGGAAGGTATCACAGGCGCAGTCAAATAAAAAGAAAAAGAAAAAAGGCGGGTATTGCAAAAGATATCCGCCTCTTTTGTAATGATAAGGAGGTTATAACAAATGAGTGAATTTCACTACGAAAAAGTAAAAGACCCGACTTATTTCAGCGAGAATCGGGTAGCTGCCCATTCCGATCACCGTTATTTCACTTCTCTGGCGGCGATGGAGCAGGAAAAAGAGGAGCTCCGTTACAGTCTGAACGGCCTCTGGAAATTCCATTATGCGAAAAATTACAGGAGTACGATTCCTGGTTTTGAGAAGGAAGACTACTGCTGTAAAGTCTGGGGCGACATTCGCGTGCCGGCCCATATACAGATGGAAGGCTATGATAAACCGCAGTATGCCAACGTCCAGTACCCCTGGGAGGGCAGAGAAGAGGTAAAACCCGGCGAGATTCCAGAGGAGTTCAATCCGGTGGCAAGCTATGTAAAATATTTTGAAGTACCGTCTTCCATGAAGGGAAAGAAAATCTTCGTCTCATTCCAGGGAGCGGAGAGCGGCCTGGCCCTCTGGCTCAACGGAAAATTCGTGGGTTACAGCGAGGACAGCTTCACCCCGTCCGAGTTTGAACTGACTCCGTATCTGAAAGAGGGAGAGAACAAGCTGGCGGCCCAGGTCTTCAAATGGACCAGCGGAAGCTGGTGTGAGGATCAGGATTTCTTCCGGTTCTCCGGTATCTACCGTGACGTTTATCTCTATGCGATTCCGGAGGTCCATGTGGAGGATCTGACGATCCGTACGTTTCTGGACGATACCTTTACGAAGGCAGATCTCACCGTGGAGCTGAAAGCCACAGCTGCCGGAAAGGTTCGTTTCACTCTTTCCAGAGAAGGAAAAGAGGAGGCAACTCTTGAGGATGCGCTGGAGAGCGGAAAAGCCTATGTGATGAAGATGGAAAATCCGCTGCTCTGGAGCGCAGAGGAACCCCATCTTTACGACCTGCTTATCGAGGTTATGGATACAGAAGGAAAGATCACGGAAGTGATTCCTCAGAGAGTTGGCTTCCGCCGTTTCGAGATGAAGGATTCCATTATGACTCTGAATGGAAAACGAATTGTCTTCAAGGGCGTGAACCGTCATGAATTCAGCTCCAGGACCGGACGGAATGTTTCCAGAGAGGAACTTATCAAAGACCTGACCACGATGAAACGGAACAACATCAATGCGATCCGTACCTGCCATTACCCGGATGCTGTGGGAATTTACGAGCTCTGCGATGAGTTTGGTATCTATATGATTGCTGAGAACAATATGGAAACCCATGGAAGCTGGGACACCGTGGGAGAAAGCAAAGACTACACCGGCGTGGTTCCGGACAACAAACCGGAATGGGAAGGCCTGCTTATGGACCGCATCAATTCCACTTATCAGCGGGATAAGAACCATCCGGCTATCCTGATCTGGTCCTGCGGAAACGAATCCTTCGGCGGAGAGGTCATCTATAAGATGTCTGAACTCTTCCGGAAACTGGATCCGACCCGTCTGGTTCATTATGAGGGCGTCTTCAATGACCGCCGTTTCAACGATACCAGCGATATGGAAAGCCAGATGTACACCTCCGCGGAAGATATCAAGAAATTCCTGGAAAATGACAGAAGCAAGCCTTTCATCTGCTGTGAGTACACCCATGCTATGGGAAATTCCTGCGGCGGCATGCATAAATATACAGATCTGACAGATACGGAACCCTCCTATCAGGGCGGTTTCATCTGGGACTACATCGACCAGTCCATCTATAAGAAAGACCGGTACGGAAAAGAGTTTCAGGCTTACGGCGGTGATTTCGGCGAGCGTCCCACGGACTATAACTTCAGCGGAAACGGTATTGTTTACGGCGGTGAGCGGGATGAGTCTCCGAAGATGCAGGAAGTGAAGTTCAATTACCAGAATATTTCTGCTGTCGTGGACAAAAAGAACGTTCGCGTCATCAATAAGAATCTTTTTGTGAATACCGATTCCTTCGACTGCGTTGTAACGGTAGAAAAAGAGGGAAAACTTCTGGAGAAGAAAGCCCTGGAAGCCCATGTGGCTCCCCTTTCCGAGGAAACCTACGAGCTTCCGGTGAAAGAGCAGACCCTTCCGGGAGAGTATGTGATCACCGTTTCTTTCCGTCTCAAAGAGGATACGATCTGGGCGGAGAGAGGCCATGAGGTTGCCTTCGGTCAGGCAGTTTACACAGCGGAAGCCAAAGAGGAGCCGAAGAAGCAGCCGAAATTCCGTGTGGTTCGGTCTCTTCATGATTTTGGCGTGAAGGGCGAGAATTTCGACGTGTTGTTCTCTTATCTCAACGGCGGCCTAGTTTCCTACCGTTACGGCGGCGTGGAGATGATCGAGATGATTCCGAAGCCCAACTTCTGGAGAGCGCCTACCGATAACGACTGCGGAAACCTGATGCCCATGCGGTATGCACAGTGGAAGATCGCATCCCTTTATCTCTCCCACAAATATCCTACCGGAGGTCATTATCCGGGAGGAAAGGCTCCGAAGATCGAAGTGACCGAGGACTGGGCGGAGATCACCTTCACCTATGTAATGCCCACAACGCCGGCGGCAGAGTGCGAGCTGACCTACCGTGTCTTCGGCGATGGAAGCATCCAGACCACCCTTTCCTACGATCCGGTGAAGGAACTGGGCGATATGCCGGAGTTTGGCGTGATGTTTAAGTTCAATGCCGATTACGATCATGTGGCCTGGTACGGAATGGGACCGTCTGAGACCTATGTGGACCGTATGCGCGGAGCGAAACTCGGCGTTTACAAGAATCTGGTGGCTGACAATATGGCGAAATACCTGGTTCCGCAGGAGTGCGGAAACAAGGTAGGCGTGCGCTGGGCTACCGTCACCGACCGAAGAGGCAGAGGTATGGAATTTACCGGAGATGGAATGGAATTTTCTGCTCTGCCGTATACCCCCCATGAGGTGGAAAATGCCATGCATCCCTATGAACTGCCCGAGGTACACTACACGGTTGTGAGAGTGTCCAAACAGCAGATGGGCATCGGCGGTGATGACAGCTGGGGAGCAAAGACCCATCCGGAATACCTTCTGGATACGAGCGAGAAGATGACATTTACCTTCACATTCAAAGGGATCTGAACAGAATAGGCAGCAGGACCGGGAAGAACAGAACTCCCGGTCCTGCTTTTTTAGTGGGGCAGTTTTTTCTCAAAAGCAAAAAAATCCTTGCAGGAATGTATAAAAAGACGTATAGTTATTAGAAATGATACATCAGGTTTTAAAACGCTAACTGTCGTTCCTGGATATCATACTTTAGATAAAGAGGAGAATGATTATGAGCTTTGAATTTGTGACAAAACTTCCCACTCCGGAAGAAATTCGACTTCAGTATCCGATCACAGAGAAGATTGCCCGTGTGAAGGCACAGAGAGATCAGGAGATCAAAGATATATTTACAGGGAAGTCCGACCGATTTCTGGTGATCATCGGCCCCTGCTCCGCAGACAATGAAGATTCCGTATGTGATTATGTGGGAAGACTGGCGAAAGTCCAGGATCAGGTGGGCGACCGTCTGCTTCTGATCCCGCGTATCTATACCAATAAACCGAGAACCACCGGCGAGGGTTACAAAGGCCTTCTCCATCAGCCGGACCCTGAGAAAAAACCGGACGTGCTGGCAGGTCTGGTGGCTATCCGTAAACTGCATATGCGCGCCATTGAGGAGACCGGACTCACCGCAGCAGATGAGATGCTCTATCCGGAAAACTGGCGTTACCTTTCTGATATCCTTTCCTATGTGGCCATCGGAGCCCGTTCCGTGGAGAACCAGCAGCACCGTCTGGTGGTCAGCGGCATGGATATCCCCGCAGGAATGAAGAATCCCACCAGTGGCGACCTTTCCGTCATGTTGAACTCCGTAGTTGCGGCACAGCATGGACATACGTTCATTTACCGTGACTGGGAAGTGAAGACTACCGGAAATCCCTTGACACATACCATTTTGCGTGGCGCAGTGAACAAGCACGGCAACTGCATCCCCAACTATCATTACGAGGATCTGAAGCTTCTTCTGGAGCTTTATAAGGAGCGTAAGCTGGAAAATCCGGCAGTGATCGTGGATGCCAACCATTCCAACTCCAACAAGCAGTACGCCGAGCAGGTCCGTATCGTCAAAGAAGTGCTTCACAGCAGAAATGTCAATGAGGAACTGAAAACTCTGGTCAAGGGTGTTATGATCGAAAGCTATATCGAGCCCGGAAATCAGAAAATCGGTCAGGGAGAGCATATTTATGGAAAATCGATCACCGATCCCTGCCTTGGCTGGCCGGAATCCGAGCAGCTGATCCACACGATCTACAAGATGTGCGAGAAATAAACGGAACAAACCGGAAGCCGTGTCTTCATGAAAAAGGCATGGCTTCTTTTTCTCTGCAAGAAAGGGGGATTTCTTATGAATGTAAACAGTGATAACCGGACTATAGCGTTTCTTTTGATTCTGGGTTTTATCGCCTTTGCGGCCTTCGCGGTCTGGGAGACCTGTAAGAGCAGAAAACGGGTTTTCGGGAAAATCCGGAAAACTTACGGTCAGTGGCCGGAACGGGAATACTCCATGGAAGAGTTTGACGCTATTTCCCATTATTATGTTCACCGGAAAAAAGAAGGCCTGCCGGTCATCGACGACATCACCTGGAATGACCTGGATATGGACCGGATTTTCATGCTTCTCAATCACACCTGGTCCTGCATCGGAGAGAGCTATCTCTACTGCCTTCTGCGGATGCCCGCCATGGAGGAAGAGACCTTAAAGGAGCGCAACCGCCTCATCGAGTATTTCCGGACACACCCGGAGGCACGGGAAAAGATGGAGTACCGCTTTGCCAGAATCGGAAAGACCGGAAGTCAGTCCATGTTTGATTATATCTACAATCTGGCGGAGCTGAAACCCGAAGCGGTCTGGCCGGAATTTGTCTGGATCATCGCTGTGGTTGTTTCTTTTGGCAGTATTTTTATCAATGCGGCCTTTGGCGTGCTCCTTTTCCTGGCAGTGATGTTCGGAAGCTGGTACTATTATTATAGGAAAAAGAAGCGCATAGAGCCTTTTCTCCGGTCCTGCAGCTGTCTCATCCAGATTTTGAAAGAATCAGAATCTTTCGGGAAAATAGATGCGCCGGAGCTGAAAAATTATCAGGAAAAGATCGTTCAGGCGGGAAAACTCCTCCGGAAACTGAAACGGAGTACCCATTTCGTGGTGGGTGGAAATGCCGGAGAGAATGGAGAGCTGACGAAAGTATTTTTTGACTATATCAATTATACGTTCCATCTGGATCTCATTGAGTTCAACACGGTGATCCGGGAGCTGGCGGCTCATATGGATGATCTGGAAGGTCTCATCGACGCGGTGGGAGCCCTCGAGTGCGCCACGGCGCTGGCCTCTTTCCGGACGCTGGCAGAAGGAAGCTATTGTATTCCGGAGCTTAAGAAAGGCGGCCGGACTTCTCTTTCCTGTGAAAATGTATTTCATCCGCTGATTCCCGATCCGGTGAAAAATTCCATCACAGCAGAGCGCGGCGTCCTGCTCACAGGCTCCAACGCCTCCGGAAAATCCACGTTTTTAAAGACGGTGGCCGTCAATGCGATTCTTGCCCAGACTATCGATACCTGTATGGCGGACTCCTGGAAGGGCAATTTTTTCCGGATCTGCACTTCCATGGCCCTCCGGGACGATCTGGCAGGAAAAGAGAGTTATTTCATCGTGGAGATCAAGTCTCTGAAGCGGATTCTCAATGCGGCAGATGGGAAAATACCGATCCTTTGCTTTGTGGATGAGGTCTTAAGGGGCACCAACACCGTAGAGCGGATCGCGGCCTCGTCGGAAATTCTCGAGAGCATGGAGAGGGAGGATATCCTCTGCTTTGCGGCCACTCACGATATCGAACTCACCCATATCCTGGAAAAGGGATATGACAATTATCATTTTGAAGAAGAAGTCCGGGACAATGATGTGCTCTTTAATTATCGCCTTTTCAAGGGAAGAGCGGTTTCCCGAAACGCCATCAAGCTTCTTGGCGTTATGGGATACGATCCGAAGCTGATCGAGAAGGCGCAGAACATGGCAGATCATTTTCTTGAGACAGGCGAATGGAGACAGGAGGAAGCGTAAATGCTGGTAAGAATCTATACAGACGGCTCCGCGAGAGGAAATCCCGACGGGCCGGGCGGCTACGGAGCCGTTTTAAAGTATGTGGATCCGAAAGGAGCCTTACACGAAAGAGAGTTCAGCCAGGGCTATGTCCGGACCACCAACAACCGGATGGAACTTATGGCGGCGATCGTGGGCCTGGAAGCCCTGAAAAAGCCCTGCGAGGTGGAGCTTTATTCCGACTCCCAGTATCTCATCAAGGCCTTCAACGAGCACTGGATCGACGGCTGGATCAAAAAAGGCTGGACCCGAGGGAAAAAAGAGCCAGTGAAAAATGTGGATCTCTGGAAACGCCTCCTGGCGGCGAAGGAACCCCATCAGGTTACGTTCATCTGGGTAAAAGGCCATGCGGGCCACCCGGAAAACGAGCGCTGTGATGCTCTGGCCACCCAGGCGGCGGACGGCGACAACCGGATCGTGGATCAGGGGGTATAAAAATTGCGGCGGCCTAGTTGAAAAAACGCTGGCCATATGCTATATTAGTAGGTATTGTGAATAAAAATCCTTTTTCAAAAACGAAAAAAGGCTAGGAGGAGTAAGTTCATGTCAACAAATGTTTACGATATTCTGAAGGAGAGAGGCTTCCTGGAGCAGGAGACTCACGCAGAGGTCCGCGATCTTCTGGGAAAGGAAAAAGTTACCTTCTATATTGGTTTTGATGCCACGGCAGACAGCCTGACAGCCGGCCATTTCCTGACCATTATGGCCATGAAACACATGCAGAACGCCGGCCATCGTCCCATCGCCCTGTTAGGCGGCGGTACCACCATGATCGGCGACCCGAGCGGTAAATCCGACATGCGTTCCATGCTGACCCGGGAGACTATCGAGCACAATGCAGAGCGTTTCCACGAGCAGCTGTCCCATTTTATTGATTTCTCTGATGGAAAAGCCATCGTTGCCAACAATGCAGACTGGCTGCTGGATCTGAACTACGTTCAGCTGCTCCGCGAGGTGGGCGTGCATTTTTCCGTAAACCGTATGCTTACCGCAGAGTGCTACAAACAGAGAATGGAGAGAGGACTTACCTTCTTCGAGTTCAACTATATGATTATGCAGTCCTACGATTTCTGGAAACTGAATCAGCTGTATAACTGTCAGCTGGAGATGGGCGGAAACGACCAGTGGTCTAACATCATCGGTGGCGTGGAGCTGATCAGAAGAAAAGAGCAGAAACCGGCCTTCGGTCTGACCTTCAAACTGCTGACTACCAGCGAGGGCATCAAGATGGGCAAAACCATGAAGGGTGCGCTCTGGCTGGATCCGAACAAGACCTCTCCTTACGAGTTTTATCAGTACTGGAGAAACATCGAGGATGTAAAAGTTGAGGAGTGCTTAGGTCTCCTGACCTTCCTTCCGATGGAAGACGTACGCAGGCTCGGCGCTCTTGAGGGTGCGGACATCAACAAGGCCAAAGAGGTTCTGGCCTATGAGACCACCAAGATCGTTCACGGCCAGGAAGAGGCAGAGAAGGCGCAGGTAGCAGCCAAGAGCATTTTCGTTCACGGCACTAAGAGCGCAGACATGCCCACTACTACCTATCCGAAGGCAGAGCTGGAGGAAGGAAAAGACCTGATCACTCTTCTGGTTGACACCAAACTGGCTAAGAACCGTTCCGAGGGACGTCGTCTGATCCAGCAGGGCGGCGTAACCGTAAACGATGAGAAGATCACCGATTTCGCCCGGGTATTTACTACTGCAGACTTCGATGAAGAGGGCGCTCTGGTTATCAAAAAAGGTAAAAAAGGATTTCATCAGATAAAAGCCGCTGAGTAATACAGCGTTTGAATGGAGGATTTATTGTGAAAAAATACGGCGTAAACGAACTTCGCCGGATGTTCCTGGAGTTCTTCGAGAGCAAAGGACATCTGGCAATGAAAAGTTTCTCTCTTGTACCCCATAACGACAAGAGCCTGCTTCTGATCAACTCAGGAATGGCTCCCCTCAAACCCTACTTCACAGGAGCTGAGATCCCGCCGAGACGCAGAGTGACCACCTGTCAGAAATGTATCCGTACGGGCGATATTGAGAACGTAGGTAAGACTGCCCGTCACGGCACCTTCTTTGAGATGCTGGGTAACTTCTCCTTCGGCGATTATTTCAAACATGAAGCCATCGCATGGAGCTGGGAGTTCCTGACTCAGGTCGTAGGCCTGGATCCGGACCGTCTCTATCCCTCCATCTACCAGGATGACGATGAGGCTTTCGATATCTGGAACAAAGAGATCGGCATCGCTCCGGAGCGTATCTTCCGTTTCGGAAAAGAGGACAACTTCTGGGAGCACGGCGCAGGTCCCTGCGGCCCCTGTTCTGAGATCTACTATGACCGCGGAGAAAAATACGGCTGTGGCAAACCGGGCTGTACCGTAGGCTGTGACTGCGACCGTTACATGGAAGTATGGAACAACGTATTCAGCCAGTTCAACAACGACGGCGAGGGTCATTACACCGACCTGATCCAGAAGAACATCGATACCGGTATGGGTCTGGAGCGTCTGGCTGTTGTCGTTCAGGATGTGGATTCCATTTTCGATGTGGATACGATCCAGAATCTGAGAAATAAAGTCTGCGCTCTGGCCGGCGTAACTTATGAGACCGATCCGAAGAAGGATGTTTCTATCCGTCTGATTACCGACCATATCCGTTCCGCTACCTTCATGATCTCCGACGGTATCATGCCCACCAATGAGGGAAGAGGCTATGTACTTCGCCGTCTGATCCGTCGCGCTGCCCGTCACGGAAGATTGCTCGGCATCGACAAACAGTTCCTGGCAGAGCTTTCCGCTACCGTGATCGAGGACAGCAAAGACGGATATCCGGAACTCGAGGAGAAGAAGAACTTCATCTTCAAGGTGCTGAGCCAGGAAGAGGAGAAATTCAATAAGACCATCGACCAGGGCTTAAGCATCCTTTCCAATCTGGAAGCTTCCATGAAGGAGGAAGGAAAGACCACTCTCGATGGAAAAGACGCGTTCACTCTCTACGATACCTACGGCTTCCCGCTGGATCTGACCAAAGAGATCCTCGAGGAGAAAGGCTGCGGCGTGGACGAGGAAGGCTTCCGTGCAGCAATGGAAGAGCAGCGTACCAAAGCAAGAAATGCCCGTCAGACCACCAACTATATGGGAGCTGACGCTACGGTATATGACGAGATCGATCCGAAGATCACCAGCACTTTCGCAGGCTACGATCATCTGGAGCACAACTCCAAAATCTCTGTTCTGACTACAGATACCGAGGTGACAGAGGCAATTTCCGATGGCGAACACGGAACCATTTTCGTGGACGAGACTCCGTTCTATGCTACCATGGGCGGACAGACCGGCGATATCGGTGTGATCCGTATCGGCGATGGCGCAGAGTTTGTTGTGGAAGACACAATCAAACTGCTGGGCGGCAAGATCGGCCATGTGGGCCATGTGGTAAAAGGCATGTTCAAGGTCGGCGACGAGGTGACTCTTTCCGTTGACGCAGCAGCCCGCGCCAACACCAGCAAAAACCACAGCGCCACCCATCTGCTCCAGAAAGCACTGAAGACCGTTCTCGGTTCTCATGTAGAGCAGAAAGGTTCTCTCGTAACTCCGGACAGACTGCGTTTTGACTTCGCTCATTTCCAGCCGATGACCAAGGAAGAGATCGAGAAGGTAGAGGCTCTGGTAAATAAAGAGATCCAGGCAAATCTTCCGGTTGTCACCGAGGTCATGGATGTGGAGTCTGCCAAGAAGACAGGCGCTATGGCCCTCTTTGGTGAGAAATACGGCGAGAATGTAAGAGTCGTATCCATGGGAGACTTCTCCAAAGAGCTCTGCGGAGGTACCCATGTAGCAAATACCGGCGTGATCAGCGTCTTCAAGATCGTTTCCGAGACAGGAATTGCAGCAGGCGTACGCCGTATCGAGGCCCTGACCGGCGACGGAGTTTTCGCATATTATCAGGAGCTGGAGGATCGTCTGAACCGTGCCAGCGCCCTCTTAAAGACCACTCCGGCTGAGCTGGAGAACAAGATTGCTCATCTCCAGGGCGAGGTGAAAGCACTCCACAGCGAGAATGAGGCTCTGAAGAGCAAGCTTGCAAAGGATGCTCTGGGCGATGTTATGGATCAGGTACAGGAGATTAAAGGCGTGAAACTTCTCGCAGCAAAACTGGCTGACGTGGATATGAACGGTCTCCGTGACCTGGGCGACCAGCTGAAAGAGAAGCTGGGCGAGGGCGTGGTTGTCCTTGCTTCCGACAAAGACGGCAAGGTAAGCCTTCTGGCCATGGCAACTGACGGCGCTATGAAACAGGGCGCTCACGCAGGAAACCTCATCAAAGGCATGGCTGCCATCGTTGGCGGCGGCGGCGGCGGACGTCCGAACATGGCTCAGGCCGGCGGAAAGAAACCGGAGATGATCGATGAGGCTCTGAAAGCAGCAGCTGAACTTCTGGGAGAGCAGATCCACTAAAAAAATCCGAAAAACCAGAAAAAAGTAGTTGACGGATGAAAAAAATGTGGTATAATTCTTATCAGTGCAATTAAAATACCCAGACAGTTGTATTATGATGCACAATTTACAACTGGAGGGAGGTTAGGTGTGAGACAATGTCAAATGTAATCGTAAAAGAAAACGAGACACTGGACAGCGCTTTACGTCGTTTTAAGAGAAACTGCGCGAAGGCTGGTATTCAGCAGGAGATTCGTAAGAGAGAGCATTACGAGAAACCGAGCGTAAGACGTAAAAAGAAATCTGAAGCTGCCCGGAAACGTAAGTATAACTAATCTGTGCAGGCAAAAGCCTCTGAGTTGATTCGCTCAGAGGCTTTTTTCGTGTCATAAAACAGGCATAAACTTTTCCTGAGTTTCTTATATTGTGATATACAGGCGGAAAGAAGGCAGGAAAGGTATGAAAAAAAGAAAACGAACAGGCTGTGCGGTTTATGGGCTGGTGCTCTGGCTGGGAATTTCCCTGATTTTCGGGAATGTGGGTCTTCGGGTCTACGGGGCGGAGGAGCAGAGCAACAGCCTTGCCATCGAATCTCCGGGAGCTTTTCTCATGGAGGCTTCTACCGGGACGGTGATTTATGAGAAGGATGCGGACACCAGGCGGAGCCCTGCGAGCGTGACGAAGATCATGACGGCCCTTCTGATCTTTGAGAACCTTGAAAAAGGAAAGATTCAGCTTACCGACGAGGTCGTCACCAGCGCCCACGCCAAATCCATGGGCGGCTCCCAGGTCTTTCTGGAAGAGGGAGAGAAGCAGACCGTGGAGACCCTGCTTAAATGTATCATGGTGGCCTCAGGTAACGATTCGGCGGTGGCCATGGCGGAATATGTGGCGGGGAGCGAGGGCGAGTTTGTGAACCAGATGAATCAGAAGGCGGCGGAGCTGGGCATGAAAAACACCCATTTCACGGACTGCTGCGGTCTCACGGATTCGGAGGACCACTACACGACGCCGAGGGATATTGCCCTCATGTCCCAGGAGCTGATCACGAAATATCCGGAAGTTTTTGACTATACGAAGATCTGGATGGAAAACATCACCCACATGACGGCCCGGGGCAGCAGCGAGTTCGGCCTGACCAATACCAACAAGCTTTTAAGAAGCTATGACGGCTGCGACGGTCTCAAGACCGGAAGTACCAGCAAGGCGCTTTTTTGTATTTCCGCCACGGCGGAGCGGAACGGCATCCGGCTCATCAGCGTCATCATGGCCGGTCCGGACTCCAAGACGAGATTCCGGAATGCGGCGGAGCTTCTGAACTACGGTTTCGGCAGCTGCCGCCTCTATGTGGATGAGAACCGGGATGCGCTCCCGGAGACAAAGGTCCGGGGCGGCGTTACGGAGACGGTTCCCTGCAAATATCAGGAAGGCTTCCGGTATCTCGACACAAAAGGCGTGGATTTTTCGGCGATAGAAAAGGAAGTCCTTCTTGAGGAGGAACTTACAGCTCCTATCGAAAAAGGGGAGGCTGTGGGAAAAGTGGTCTACCGCCTGAACGGAGAGATCCTGGGGGAAGTGCCTATCCTCGCAGGAGAATCAGTGGAAAAGGCGGAATTTTTGGATTATCTGAAAAAACTCTGGGAAAGATACCAGAGTATCTGATACATAATAAAGAAAAGGGGGCATAAGGTACATGAAGAGTTTTCGGACCGTCCGCTATGAGACGGGAAAAGATACGGGGAAAGCGGCGCTGACGTTCGCTCATTTAAGCGATCTTCACGGCTGCTTTTACGGGGAAAACCAGGAAGGCCTTCTGGAGGCGATTTATGAGGCAGATCCGGATCTGGTGGTCGTGAGTGGCGATATGATTGTGGGAAAGCCCGGCATCAACAGGAAGACCTTCGCGTTTTTTAAGGAGCTCACAGCGAAATATCCGGTGTTTTTCAGCAACGGAAACCACGAGAGCCGCTATGAGGCGACGGAGGATTTCCGGCCGGTTTACAAGCATTTTATCTACGGGCTCTGGAAAAACGGCGTGGAGGTTCTGAATAATAAGTCTGTACCCTTTGAGAAAAATGGCAGGAAACTGATGATCGCCGGTTATGAGGCGGAGATCTCTTATTTCAGCCGTTTCAACCGGAAAATACCTTCCCTGGAAGAGTTGAAAAGTCATCTGGGGGAGAAAGATCCGGAAACTGAGACCGTGCTTCTGGCCCACAACCCGATGTTTTTCTCTGTTTATAAGGAATGGGGAGCAGATCTTACGTTTTCCGGCCATCTTCACGGCGGTTATATACGGATTCCGGGGATCGGCGGCGTCATCAGCCCCCAGTTCCAGCTTTTTCCGAAGTATGACAGAGGTGTTTTTGAGGAGGAGGGGCACACGCTCTGTGTCAGCGCAGGCCTGGGAGACCACACGATCTCGCCGCGGTTTTTCAATCCGGCGGAGCTTCCAATACTGATCTGGCACGGCTGAGCCTTTACAAAAACCACCTTTATGAGGTAGAATAGTACCCGATACAAGAAAGCGGAGAGGAAACTGGAAAGATGGGAATTCCCGTAAAACTGGAGGCATTTGAGGGTCCTTTGGATCTTCTTCTGCATCTGATTGACAAAAACAAAGTAAATATTTATGACATTCCCATCGTGGAGATTACCGCTCAGTACATGGAGTACATCCATGAAATGCAGCGGCAGGATCTGAATGTGATGAGCGAGTTCCTTCTGATGGCGGCCACCCTTCTGGCCATCAAGTCTAAAATGCTCCTTCCAAAAGAGATCAACGAGGAAGGCGAGGAGGAGGATCCCCGTCAGGAGCTGGTGGAACAGCTTCTGGAGTACAAGCTCTACAAATATATGTCCTACGAGCTTCGGGATATGCAGGCGGACGCGGCCTATGTGATGTACAAGGAGCCGACGATTCCCGCTGAGGTCCGGGCTTACCGGCCGGAAATTGATCCGGCGGAGCTTCTGGAGGGCGTGACGCTCTCGAAGCTTCACAGCCTGTTCAAGGCCATCATGAAGCGGCAGAACGACCGGATCGACCCCATCCGAAGCACCTTCGGAACGCTGGAAAAAGAAGAAGTGGACATGGATGAAAAATGGATCTATGTGGAGAGCTGCATCAAGCGGAAACGTCATGTAAGCTTCCGGGAGCTTCTTGGGGCCGGGCATACGAAAATGCAGATGGTAATCACCTTTCTTGTGATTCTGGAGCTCATGAAGATGGGAAAAATCTCCATTGTCCAGGAACATACCTTTGACGATATTCTGATTGACTGGAGAGAGGACGCGGACGACACGCCGGGCCGGACCTTCGAGTCAGATTTTACATAAGGAGAGACACTTTTGGAAGAGAAAAAGCGAAAAGCGGCCATTGAAGCTATCCTTTTTACAATGGGGGACGCGGTGGAGCTGAACCGGATTGCCGAGGCCATCGGGGAGGATCCGGAGACCACGCTGGAGACCATCCGGAAAATGATGAAGGATTATCAGAAGAAGGAGAGAGGTATCCAGATCATCGAGCTGGATCATTCCTTTCAGCTCTGTACGAAAAAAGAATACTATGACGATCTCATCCGGATCGCGAAGCATCCGAAGAAACCGGCGCTTTCCGACGTGGCCATGGAGACGCTTTCCATCGTGGCCTACAAACAGCCGGTGACAAAGATCGAGATTGAGAAGATCCGCGGAGTCAAGTGCGACCACGCGATCAATAAGCTCATTGAGTACAATCTGATCCGGGAACTTGGGCGGCTGGACGCTCCGGGGCGGCCCATTCTTTTTGGTACCACGGAGGAATTCCTGCGGAATTTCGGCGTGCAATCCCTGGAGGAGCTGCCGGCCATCAACCCGGTTCAGGTGGAGGACTTCAAGGCGGAGGCCGAGGAAGAGGTGGAACTTCGCCTCAACGTGTGAGCATACCGCTGCTTTTTCGGGCATATAGTTTTGAAAGAAGCTGCCGAAGGAGCTGTGTCGATGAAAAAAATAAAAAAATATCTGCTGTTCTGGCTTTTGTTTCTCGTGATTCTGCCCTGCTTTGTGCGGGCAGAGGAAATGGAGGAGCCGGGAACGCTTTATGCCCGGTCTGCGGTCCTGATGGATGCGGATTCCGGGCGTATTCTTTTTGACAAAAACGGGGAGGAAAAACTGGCCAATGCGAGCACCACGAAGATCCTCACCTGCATCCTGGCCCTGGAAAAAGGCGAGCCGGAACAGGAAGTTGTTTTTTCGGAGGAGGCGGTAAAACAGCCGGAGGTCCATCTGGGGGCGGCAGAAGGCGAGAATTTTCATCTGGGGGATCTCCTCTATTCCCTGATGCTGGAGAGCCACAACGATACGGCGGTGGCCGTGGCAGAGGCGATTTCCGGGAGCACGGCGGCCTTTGCGAAGGCGATGAACGAAAAGGCGAAGGAGATCGGCTGCAGGGAGACGCATTTTGTCTCGCCGAACGGTCTTGACTGGGAGGATGCGGAGGGAGCCCACGAGACCACAGCTGCCGATCTGGCACGGATTCTCCGCTACTGTATTCAGGAATCCCCGAAACGGGAAGAGTTCCTGAAGATTACGCGGACGGGGGAGAAGACCTTTTTCAACCTTGCCGGGAACAGGAGTTATTCCTGCGTCAACCACAATGCCTTTCTTTCCATGATGGATGGGGCCCTGACGGGAAAAACAGGCTTTACGGGGAAGGCCGGCTACTGTTATGTGGGGGCGCTGAAAGATGGAGAACGTACTTTCGTCATTGCCCTTCTGGCCTGCGGCTGGCCGAACAATAAGACTTATAAATGGAGCGATGCCAGGGCACTGTTTTCCTATGGCTTGTCTGCCTATCAGTACGATACGCTGACGTTTCCGGAGAATTTCGGTGAGGTAGCGGTGGAGGAGGGAATCCTGCCGGGCCAGGGGATCGATGAGACGGCAGAGGTGCCCCTTCTTTTATCCGGGGAAAAGAGCCTCCAGCTTCTGCTTTCCGGGAAAGATGAAGTGAAACTACAGGTGACTCTGCCCAGGAGTCTTGCAGCTCCGGTGGCTGCCGGCGAGGAGGAAGGAAAGGCAGTTCTCTTACTGAATGGGGAAGAGATCGCCGTCTGTCCGATAACAGCGGGCAAAACCGTTAAAAAAAAGGATTTTTCCTGGTGCTTCTTGAAAATTTTTGAACAATATCTGGAATTATAAACAGATAGGCCGGAAGGTATAATAATAAGAAGAGATAAAAATATGACAAAAGGCTTGCTATTTTGTCCGAAACAGGCTAAAATTATAATCGGCTGAAAATTTAATTTCAACAGTTTTCATAGTAAATCTTTTACAAATGGAGGGCTAAGAATGAGTAACACATCACAAAGCTTGGCAAGCACACGTATCAACGCTCTGCTTGATGAGAACAGTTTTGTTGAAATCGGTGGATACGTTACAGCCAGATCAACAGATTTCAACATGCATGAAAAAGAGACCCCAGGAGATGGCGTTGTTACCGGATATGGTGTCATCGACGGAAATCTGGTTTACGTTTACAGCCAGGACGCATCCGTTTTAGGCGGTACCATCGGTGAAATGCACGCAAAGAAGATCACTGCCCTGTATGATATGGCAATGAAAATGGGAGCTCCGGTTATCGGTCTGATCGACTGCGCCGGTATCCGTCTTCAGGAAGCTACCGATGCGCTGAACGCTTTCGGTGAGATCTACCTGAAACAGACCCTTGCCTCTGGTGTAATTCCGCAGATCACAGCTGTATTCGGCACCTGCGGCGGCGGACTGGCACTGGTTCCGGCACTGACCGACTTCACTTTCATGGAGTCCAAGAAAGCAAAACTTTTCGTAAACTCCCCCAACGCACTGGATGGCAACCACGAGTCCAAATGTGACACCGCTTCCGCTAAATTCCAGAGTGAGGACGCAGGACTTGTAGACTTCACCGGCAGCGAGGATGAGATCTACGCTGGTATCCGTGAGCTGGTATCCATGCTTCCGTCCAACAACGAGGATGACATGTCCTACGAGGAATGCACCGACGATCTGAACCGTGCTTCCGAGACTCTTGAGAATGCAGTTGGAGATCCCGCTGTGATCTGTTCCGAGATCGGCGACGACCATGTATTCGTAGAGACCAAGGCTGCTTACGCCAAAGAGATGGCAACCGGTTTCATCCGTCTGAACGGCATGACGGTCGGCGTAGTTGGAAACCGTACCGAGAGCTACGACGAGGATGGCAATGTGGCTGAGAAATACGCAGATGTCCTGACCGCAAGAGGAGCAAGAAAGGCTGCAAAATTCGTGAAATTCTGTGACGCTTTCGAGATCCCGGTTCTGACTCTGACCAATCTCACCGGTTTCAAGGCAGATCTGCATTCCGAGAGATGCATCGCCAACGCAGCAGCAGAGCTTACCTATGCTTTCGCTGACGCTACTGTTGCCAAGGTAAACGTGATCACCGGCAAAGCATTCGGAAGCGTTTACACCATCATGAACAGCAAAGCTCTGGGCGCAGATATGACCTATGCCTGGGAGAATGCAGAGATCGGTATGATGGATGCAAGATCCGCAGCCAAGATCATGTATGACGGCGAGGATGCAGCTGTAATCAACGAGAAGGCAGCTGAGTACGCAGCACTTCAGTCCAGTGCTCTTTCCGCAGCAAAGAGAGGCTATGTTGATACGATCATCGACGCGAAGGATACCAGAAAGTATCTGATCGGAGCCTTTGAAATGTTATTCACAAAGAGAGAAGACCGCCCCGGCAAGAAACACGGCACGGTTTAAGAGAGGTGGATAATATGAAGGAAAAAATGAAAAAAAGCTTACTGAGCCTTGCACTGGTTGTGTGCATGGTATGCCTGTCCTGCGTGACTGTTTTTGCCGCAAAGGATAAAGTGCTGACCGAGGATCAGGTGGCTTCCTACAAATCTGGCGCTGTAAAAGTGATTGAACAGATTGCGGGACTTTCCGATGAAGAGATTCAGAACTATCTGGATCAGGATGATGATTTTGTTACAGCAGCCCTGACTTCCTGGGACAATGCCAAGGATGAGCTGGGTGCCTATGTGGAAGTCGGCGATCAGACTGTTACCACCGATGGAAATAATGTAATCATCAATTCCGATGTCACCTACGAGAACAAGACAGCAGATGTGGAGCTGATTGTCAACTCCAAGACCAACACATCCGAGAGTATGGCTTTCAACATCAACTACACCATGGGTGAGAAGATGGAGCAGGCCGGTCTGAATACTCTGATGGGTCTTGGTATCGTATTCCTGATGCTGATCTTCTTAAGCTTCCTGATCAGCCAGTTCAAGCATATCAGCAAGCTGACAGAGAAAAACAAGCCCGCAGCTCCGGCAGCACTTGCTCCCGCTCCTGCACCCGCAGTTGTCGAGGAGGAGCCGGAAGAAGAGCTTGCCGATGACGGAGAACTGGTGGCAGTTATCGCAGCAGCCATCGCCGCATACGAGGGAAGCACCAGCACCGACGGTTTTGTTGTCCGCTCGATCAAGAGATCAAAAACCAATAAGTGGAAAAGAGCATAAGCAATAGGAGGAAGAATTCAAATGAAAACTTATACAATCACCGTTAATGGAACCGCATATGACGTAACCGTTGAAGAGGGTAACGGAACCGCTGCTCCGGCAGCCGCTCCGAAAGCAGCACCGAAGGCTGCTCCCAAGGCTGCTCCGAAAGCAGCACCGAAGGCTTCCGCAGGAGCAGGTTCTGTAAAAGTAACCGCTTCTGTTCCGGGTAAAGTCGTAAAGATCGAAGCATCTGTCGGACAGGCTGTAAAAGCCGGTGACAGCATCGTGATCGTAGAGGCAATGAAAATGGAGATCCCGGTTGTCGCTCCGCAGGACGGCACCGTAGCAAGCATTGAAGTAGCAGCAGGCGACGCAGTAGAGAACGGCAGCACCCTGGCAACACTGAACTAATCAAATTGGAGGTAGAAACATGTCATATGTAGCTGATACATTGTCGAATCTGATCCATCAGACGGCATTTTTTAACCTGACATGGGGTAACTACCTGATGATACTGGTTGCGTGCGTTTTCCTGTATCTGGCAATCCGCAAGGGCTTTGAGCCCCTTTTGCTGGTACCCATCGCATTTGGTATGCTTCTGGTAAATATTTATCCTGACATCATGTACAGTGCGGAAGAAGCTTCAAACGGAGCGCCGGGCCTTTTCCATGTATTCTATATCCTGGATGAGTGGAGTATCCTGCCGTCCCTGATCTTCATGGGCGTAGGAGCGATGACAGACTTCGGTCCCCTGATCGCAAACCCGAAGAGTTTCCTTCTGGGAGCAGCAGCACAGCTCGGTATTTACGTTGCTTATTTCCTGGCAATCTTCCTGGGCTTCAATGGAGCAGCAGCAGCAGCCATCTCCATCATCGGTGGTGCTGACGGCCCGACCTCCATTTTCCTGGCAGGTAAACTGGGACAGACCGCTCTGATGGGACCCATCGCTGTGGCCGCTTATTCCTATATGTCCCTGGTGCCGATCATCCAGCCGCCTATCATGAAAGCTCTGACCACCGAGAAAGAGCGGAAGATCAAGATGGAGCAGCTCCGTCCGGTATCCAAACTGGAGAAGATCCTCTTCCCGGTTGTGATCACCATCGTTGTCTGCCTGATCCTTCCGACCACCGCTCCCCTGGTTGGTATGCTGATGCTTGGTAACCTGTTCCGTGAGTCCGGCGTTGTAAAACAGCTGACCGAGACCGCTTCCAACGCTCTGATGTATATCGTCGTTATCCTGCTGGGTACTTCCGTAGGAGCATCCACCAGCGCAGAGGCTTTCCTGAACCTGGATACCCTGAAGATCGTTGTCCTTGGTCTGGTTGCCTTCGCTTTCGGTACCGCAGGCGGTGTTCTTCTCGGAAAGGTTATGTGCAAGCTGACCCATGGAAAGATCAATCCGCTGATCGGTTCTGCCGGCGTATCTGCCGTTCCCATGGCAGCACGAGTATCTCAGAAAGTAGGTGCGGAGGCTGATCCGACCAACTTCCTTCTGATGCATGCAATGGGGCCCAACGTAGCAGGTGTTATCGGTACTGCTGTAGCAGCAGGTACCTTCATGGCTATCTTTGGAGTATAATAATAAAACACTGATGCTGTCCGGGAGACGTAAAAATCCGGACAGCTGCAATAAATGGAGGTTTAGTAATGTCTGAAATCGAAAAAAAACCGATTAAAATTACTGAGACCATTCTGCGTGATGCCCATCAGTCTCTGATCGCCACCAGAATGACCACAGAGCAGATGCTTCCCATCGTAGAAACAATGGATAAAGTAGGCTACCATTCCGTAGAGTGCTGGGGCGGCGCTACTTTTGATGCATCTCTTCGTTTCCTTCACGAAGATCCATGGGAGAGACTTCGTAAATTCCGTGATGGCTTCAAACACACCAAACTGCAGATGCTGTTCCGTGGACAGAACATTCTGGGTTATCGTCCCTACGCAGATGATGTGGTAGAGTATTTTGTACAGAAATCCATCGCAAACGGTATTGATATCATCCGTATCTTTGACTGTCTGAACGATCTCCGTAACCTGGAGACTGCAGTAAAGGCTGCCAACAAAGAGAACGGACATGCACAGGTAGCCCTGTCCTATACCCTGGGTGATGCTTACACTTTGGACTACTGGACCAAGACAGCAAAAGAGATCGAGGAGATGGGTGCAAACTCCATCTGTATCAAGGATATGGCAGGCCTGCTCCTTCCGTATACCGCAACCGATCTTGTGAAAGCACTGAAAGAGACCGTTAAGATCCCGATCCAGTTGCATTCTCACTATACTTCCGGTGTTGCTTCCATGACTTACATGAAAGCCGTAGAGGCTGGTGTTGATGTGATCGATACCGCTATTTCCCCGTTTGCACTGGGTACTTCCCAGCCTGCAACCGAGGTTATGGTTGAGACCTTCAAGGGTACTCCCTATGATTCCGGTCTGGACCAGAAGCTTCTGGCTGAGATCGCTGACTACTTCCGTCCGATCCGTGACGAGGCTCTGGACAGCGGCCTTCTGAATCCGAAGAACCTGGGCGTAAACATCAAGACTCTGCTGTATCAGGTACCGGGCGGAATGCTTTCCAACCTGACCAGTCAGCTGAAAGAGCAGCACGCAGAGGACAAGTTCTACGATGTGCTTGAGGAAGTTCCGAGAGTAAGAAAAGACCTCGGTGAGCCGCCTCTGGTTACTCCGTCCTCTCAGATCGTTGGTACACAGGCTGTATTCAATGTCATCATGGGCGAGCGTTACAAGATGGTTACCAAGGAGACAAAGGATGTTCTCTGTGGTAAGTACGGAAAGACCGTAAAACCCTTCAACAAAGAAGTACAGAAGAAGTGCATCGGCGATGCAGAAGTTATCACCTGCCGTCCGGCAGACCTTCTGAAACCGGAACTCGAGACTCTGGAAAAAGAGATGGCTCAGTACAAAGAGCAGCCGGAGGACGTTCTGTCCTACGCTCTGTTCCCGCAGGTAGCTACTGACTTCTTCAAATACAGAGAAGCTCAGCAGACCAAAGTGGATCCGACCAAGGCAGACACCAAGGATAAGGCTTATCCCGTATAATAAAAATGACTGATGAAAGACCAGTTGTAGGAAACTGCAGCTGGTCTTTTTTTCTGCCAATCTGGTGTTTACAAGAGAGCGGGATTTTGTTATCATAGAGGTATCGATTCGGGAAACAGGAAAAGGAGGTGAGCTCCATGTCAATGACAGGAAAGAGAAGAAAGGCCACAGCTTTGCTGGTCGTCTTTTTTGTACTGTTTTCGGCCCTTTATCTCAGTATGGGAATGGAAAATGGCGGGACGGAGAGCGGGAGCGCCGCCTCTGTCGTTACATGGAGGAGCGAACGGTTTTCTGTGACGGAGCAGGTAAATGTGGAGGAACTCTCCGGAGTCCGTTCGCTGATGCTCCGGCTGTTTCCCGGAATGAGACGCCATGCGGAGGAGAAGGAGAGCGGAACGCTTACCTTTACGCTGGAGTTTTTGTGTGTGCTCTATTTTCTCCTGAGGCTTCGTTTTATCCGCATGACAGGGGAGCAGGCGGAGGCCTGTATTTCCCTGAAAGAGGCAGTGATCCGCTATATACACAGGCAGGACGGACAGAAGGATAAATCCGGTCATAAAACAGAAAAGAACCAATTGTTTTATGAAAAAATGACCGGAGGTTATACATATGGGAATAAACATTTTTGCAGGAGTTCTGATCGTGATCGTTGTTGTGGCAACCGCATATGCTGTCTGGCATGAGCTTCACTGACAAAAGAAAAAGAGTGGAAAGATGAGGAAAAAGTGACATGAGTACATTTCAGGAACTGCTGGAAAAAATGGGGCTGAAAGGGCATAAGGAGAATACGGAAGCCCTGGGCTTTTCCGAACGCATGAAAAAGATGTTCCATATGAAGGAAAAATTCGCGGAGATACCCGAAAAAGAGGTGCTGACGGAGATCCTTCAGTCGGATATGGAGAACATCAGAGGGACGATGGAAAGCCTGGATAAGGATACCTTTTCTATGGCGGCGGAGCTGATCCAGAATGCGAAAAAAATCTACATCGTAGGAATCCGAAGCTGCGAGCCCCTGGCAGATTTCCTGGGCTTTTACCTCAATATGTTATTTGATGAGGTCCATGTGGTACGGACCAACAGTGCCAGCGAAATTTTTGAGCAGCTGATGCGGATCGGGGCAGGCGATGTTCTGATCGGCATCAGCTTTCCGAAATATTCCATGCGGACCGTGAAGGCCATGGAGCTGGCCAACAGCCGGAGCGCCGGGGTGATTTCCATTACAGACAGCATTCATTCGCCGCTGAATCTCTATTCTTCCTGCAATCTCATTGCAAGAAGCGAGATGGCGTCAGTGGTGGACTCCCTGACGGCTCCGTTGAGCGTGATCAATGCGCTGATCGTGGCTCTCTGCCTCAAAAATCAGGATTCCTTAAAGCAGTCCATTGAGACTCTGGATCAGCTTTATGACGATTATCAGATTTACGGCAGAGACGAGATGGACCTTTCCGGCGGAGAGATCGAGATCTTCCACCAGGGAAGCAGGGTATGAGAAGGAGAAAAAGATGAAAAAAGTTCTGGTTATCGGCGGCGGAGCTGCCGGAATGTTTGCGGCGATCTCAGCGGCGGAGGAAGGCCACGAGGTCCATCTGTTTGAAAAAAATGAAAAATGCGGAAAAAAGCTGTACATCACAGGAAAGGGCCGTTGCAATCTCACGAATGCGTGCGAGATGGAGGAACTTTTCAACAACGTCTGCAGCAACAGCAAATTTCTCTACAGTTCGTTCTATGGCTTCACCAATCAGGATGCGATTGCCTTCTTCGAGGAGAACGGCACGAAGACCAAGGTGGAGCGGGGGGAGAGAGTCTTTCCTCTGTCCGATCATTCTTCTGACGTGATCGGAGCACTCACGAGAAAGATGCGTGCGCTGGGCGTTCAGGTACATTTAAATATAGAAGTAAAAGAAATTCTCACGGAAGAAAATAAGGTGACAGGCCTTCTTTTTTCGGACGGAACGAAGGAAATGGGAGATGTGGTGATTTTGGCTACCGGCGGTCTTTCCTATGCCAGCACGGGCTCCACGGGCGACGGCTACCGCTTTGCAGAAAAGCTGGGCCATAAGATCACGGAGCTTTCCCCTGCTCTGGTTCCGATGAATGTGAAAGAGGAGGACTGTAAGCGGCTCCAGGGCCTGTCGCTCAAAAATGTCCGCGTTTCCTTTTCTGCCGGAAAGAAATGTTTTTATGAGGATTTTGGCGAGATGATGTTCACCCATTTCGGCGTGACAGGACCGCTGATCCTGAGCGCCAGCAGCCAGATCCCGAAGAAATTCCGAGGGCAGGAGCTGACTCTTTCCATCGATCTCAAGCCGGCCCTTACGCCGGAACAGCTGGACGACCGGCTCTTAAGAGATTTTTCCAGGGAGAAAAATAAACAGTTCAAAAACGTTTTGGGAGGCCTTTTCCCGTCGAAACTCATCCCGATTATGGTGGAAAGATCAGGAATTGAGCCTGAAAAACAGGTAAATGCCATAGAAAAGGCAGAAAGATTGCAATTTGTAGAAAAAATTAAAAATTTTAGGTTGACCGTAACCGGACTCAGAGATTATAATGAAGCTATTATTACCAGAGGCGGAATCTGTGTGAAGGAGGTCAATCCTTCGACCATGGAATCCAAGCTGGTATCCGGACTGTTTTTCGCAGGTGAGGTCTTGGATCTGGATGCTCTTACCGGAGGCTTTAATCTTCAGATTGCCTGGTCCACCGCCTATGCAGCCGGAAAAGGAGTTTAGGAGGTTATCAATGGGATTCAACATTGCGATTGACGGACCGGCCGGCGCTGGCAAAAGCACCATTGCACGCCGGACGGCCCAGGAGCTCTCCTTTATCTATGTAGATACAGGAGCTCTTTACCGTGCCTTGGCAGTCTTTCTTGTGGATGAGGGGATCTCTCCGGAGGACACAGAGAAAGTGGGAGAGGCCGTAAAGAGTGTAAAGGTATCAATTGCCTACGAAAACGGAGAGCAGCAAGTACTGGTAAATGGTAAAAATGTGACAAGTCGTCTCCGGGCAGAGGCTGTCGGCAACATGGCGTCCAGGGTTTCGGCCATACCGGCGGTTCGGGCAGCTCTTCTGGATCTTCAGAGAGATCTGGCGAAGGCCCATGACGTCCTGATGGACGGAAGAGACATCGGCACCAACGTTCTGCCTGAAGCTGAGCTGAAGATTTATCTCACGGCCAGCGTGGAGACCAGAGCAGAGCGCCGCTATAAGGAATTACAGGAGAAGGGCGAGAAGAAAGATTTCTCTGCGATCAAGGAAGAGATCGAAAAGAGGGATTACCAGGATATGACCCGTGCTATCGCTCCTTTAAAACAGGCGGAGGATGCCGTTTACCTGGATACATCCCATATGAATATTGATGAGGTGGTCGAGGCCATCAAGAAACTGTATCGGGAGCGTAAGGAAGCATGAAAGTGATCCGCGCGAAGACCGCAGGCTTTTGCTTTGGCGTGAAGCGGGCCGTAAATACGGTTTATGAAGAGGTGGAGAAGGGCGTTGGCCCCATTTACACCTACGGACCCATCATTCACAACGAAGAGGTGGTCCATGATCTGGAGAAAAAAGGCGTCTCTGTCCTCAATTCTCCGGAAGAACTTGAGACAGTCACGAAAGGGACCGTGATCATCCGATCCCACGGCGTGTCCCGGGACATTTATGAGATCATTGAGAAAAACGGACTTCATCTGGTGGATGCCACCTGTCCCTTTGTCCTGAAAATCCATAATATCGTCCAAAAAGAGAGCGAAGCAGGAAAAAATATCATCATCATCGGAAACGGCAACCATCCGGAAGTGGAAGGAATCAAAGGCTGGTGCTCCACCGAAGCTTTTGTGCTGGAATCAGAAAAAGAAGCTGAGAATTTTTCCTACAATGGAGAAAAAAAGCTTTGTGTCGTGTCTCAGACGACATTTAATTACAAGAAATTTAATAATTTAGTTGAAATTCTTGAAAAAAAGGGTTATGATATACATGTTTTAAATACGATCTGCAATGCGACCGAGGAGCGCCAGACAGAAGCCCGTCGGATTGCAAAAGAGGTGGATGCAATGATTGTCATTGGCGGCAGGCAGAGCAGCAACACCCAGAAGTTATTTGAAATATGCAAACAAGAATGTGAAAATACTTACTATATACAGACACTAGATGATTTGGATGTGCATTCACTACAATCCGTTAGTTGCGTAGGTATTACCGCAGGGGCATCAACCCCAAATAATATTATTGAGGAGGTTCAAAACAATGTCTGAAATGAGCTTTGAACAAATGCTGGATGAGTCTTTCAAAACAATTCATAATGGAGAGGTAGTCGAAGGTACCGTAATCGATGTCAAAGATGACGAGATTATTCTGAATATTGGTTACAAAGCTGATGGTATCATCACCAAGAGTGAGTATACCAATGATTCCAGCATCGATTTAAAAGAAGCTGTTCATGTTGGCGACACCATGGAAGCTAAAGTCCTGAAGGTAAATGACGGTGAGGGACAGGTCCTTCTCACTTACAAACGTCTGGCAGCTGAGAAGGGCAACAAACGTCTTGAGGAAGCTTTCGAGAATCACGAAGTTCTTACCGCTCCGGTAGCACAGGTTCTTGACGGCGGCTTAAGCGTAGTCGTAGATGAGGCAAGAGTCTTCATCCCGGCAAGCCTGGTATCCGATACTTATGAGAAAAACCTTCAGAAATATGCTGGTCAGGAGATCGAGTTCGTTATCAGCGAGTTCAATCCGAGAAGAAGAAGAATCATCGGTGACCGCAAGCAGCTTCTGGTTGCTAAAAAAGCCGAGATGCAGAAAGCTCTCTTCGAGAGAATCCATGTTGGCGATGTAGTTGAGGGAACTATTAAGAATGTAACCGATTTCGGTGCATTCATCGATCTGGGCGGAGCTGACGGACTGCTTCATATCTCTGAGATGTCCTGGGGCCGCGTAGAGAACCCGAAGAAGACCTTCAAAGTTGGCGAGAAACTGAAAGTCCTGATTAAAGACATCAGCGGCGACAAGATCGCTCTGAGCCTGAAATTTGCTGATCAGAACCCGTGGCTGACCGCTGCTGAGAAATACGCAGCAGGCAACGTTGTAACCGGTCGTGTTGCAAGAATGACTGACTTCGGTGCATTCGTTGAGCTGGAGCCGGGCGTAGACGCTCTGCTTCATGTATCTCAGATCTCTCAGGAGCATGTAGAGAAACCCTCCGATGTTCTGAGTGTAGGTCAGGAGATCACTGCAAAAGTCGTTGATTTCAATGGCGAAGACAAGAAGATCAGCCTGAGCATGAAGGCTCTTCAGTCCAAAGCACCGGCAGAGGATGCTGAGGAAGAGTAAAGAAAATCGAGAGGACATTTTCAAAAGTCCGACAAGCTGAGCAAAGACAAAGAAAGCGGATGCATTTTAGCATCCGCTTTTTTGTAAACAGAGATGAGAGATTTCGAAGCTGTTCCAGTACAGTGAAAATTAAGTATCTGCTATATTGACTTGTCTGCAAATCCGATTGCACAGTTGAAAAAGCCTCAGCGTAGCCCGCTACGCCTGCGTTTTTTCAACAGCACACTCGAATCTGCATCCTGCGTGAATGGTTCAGTTATTTTCGAAACGTTATACTAGGGAATGAAAGACGCAGTCATGAAGCAGCTGCGGCTGCTGGAGCAGTCTGTCATCCATGAGAAGATAGCAGGTTTTATCTTTTCGGTCCCGATAGAAGGCCGGATGGAACCAGGGGGAACTCTGGGGAAGAAAGATTCCTGCTTTTTTTGTATAACAGGTGTTTTTTGTGGCCTTTTTCCGGTAGGACGGATCCACGGAGTCCGCTATGCTTTTGTGGATAACCATATCTTCTTCCGGAAGATAGTAATAATTCTGGTAATCCGGATAGAAATATTTGAGGGTATCCCGGATTCCGTACATCAGAAAGCCGAATTCCTTTTCCTCACAGGAGAGATAGCCTGTGGGAAGATGGAGGGAGAAAGGCTTTGGAACGGGTTTCAGAAGCTCTGCCTGGATGGAGAGGGCGGGTTCTTCGGAGTCGCCGCCCTTGAGGGAAGCACTGGTAACGCTGAAACCGCCCTCCAGAAGGGCGAGATAGGAAAAGAGTGGGAGAAGACCGGGAAGCTGGAGCAGGTCGTTGATGAAAATGCCGGTCCGTTCCAGCCCGAGGAAGTTTTCCAGGGAGCGCTGGTCCAGATGCGGAAAGCCGAGAAGCTTCTTTAAGGGAGCGAAAGCCCGGTAGAGATCCACACTTTCCATCTGGGAAAGGTCCAGAGGAAGATTTAGGGCGCTGCAGCGTTTGGTGAGAACAGGGAGGTCGAAGCTGTTTCCATTATAATGGATGAGACAGGAAAAGCACGGAAGAAGAGAGAGCACTTCCTGAAGCATGGTTTTTTCTTCCTCGGGCTCTTCGGGCAGCCACTGGCGGACCTGCCAGGTGCTATTTTCCAGAAAGATCAGGCCCAGATAGAGGATGTGGCTGTTTTTCCGGCCGTAGGCTTTGGTTTCAAGATCCAGAAAGGCGATCTTTTCCGGCGGGTATGGGATTTCATCCAGGAGCGCGATGGCTCTTGGAAAAGTAAAATTCTGAAGGATCATAGAAAACTCCTTTGTAATACATGTTTGGCGGGCAAGTGGCCCTACCTGTAAGTATACCATAAATTCTGTGTAGCGGTTTGAAAGATTCTTCGTAACTGTTCAATATTTTCGGCGAGGGGATTTTTGCGTGCAACTCTCGGGATTTTGGCATATTCATGCCAAAACACCTCGCGGGATAGTGGCTACTGAAAGGTTACGATTATCGCACATTTTAAAAAAGAATAAAAGGAGGAGGGAAAAAGAATGTTTGGACATACCTTCAAAGGGGGCATTCACCCCTATGATGGCAAAGAACTGTCAAAGGACAAGGCCATCAGCAGCATCCTTCCCAAAGGAGACCTGGTCTATCCCTTGTCCCAGCACATCGGAGCGCCGGCGGTGCCCATTGTGGAAAAAGGCGAGCATGTGCTGGTGGGCCAGAAGATTGCGGAGGCCGGGGGTTTTGTCTCTGCGCCCATTCATGCGTCAGTATCAGGAACCGTGAAAGGCGTTGAGAAGCATCTCACAGTCACTGGAAATCTGGCAGACTGTATTGTCATCGAAAATGACGGCAAATATGAGGAGATCGTCTGGCCGGAGCGGAAACCGCTGGAACAGATGACGCCGAAAGAGATTCTGGAGATCGTAAAAGAAGCCGGTATTGTGGGAATGGGCGGCGCAGGTTTCCCCACCCATGTGAAGCTTTCACCGAAGGAACCGGAGAAGATTGACTATGTCATCGCCAACTGCGCGGAATGTGAACCCTATCTGACTTCCGATTATCGAAGGATGATCGAAAATCCCGAGCTTCTGGTGGGCGGCATGAAAGTTTTGCTTCAGATTTTCCCACAGGCTAAAGGCGTGATCGCCGTGGAGGACAACAAGAAAGATGCCATCGAGTATCTGGAAGAGGCGGCCAAAGATTCAAACATTCAGGTGGTTCCGCTGAAAACAAAGTATCCTCAGGGAGCAGAACGGATGCTGATCTATGCTGTGACCGGAAGAAAACTCAATTCCTCCATGCTTCCCGCGGACTTAGGATGTGTGGTGGATAACTGCGATACCGTGGTTTCTCTTTACCGGGCGGTGGTTCAGGGGCGGCCTCTGATGCACCGGATTGTGACGGTGACGGGGGATGCGGTCCAGAATCCAAGAAACTTTTCCGTCTGTACGGGAACCTGCTACCGCGAACTTCTGGAGGCGGCCGGCGGTTTTACCACGGAGCCGGAGAAGATCATTTCCGGCGGCCCGATGATGGGCTTTGGACTCTACAGTCTGGACGTGCCGGTGACGAAAACCTCCTCTGCCCTTCTCTGTATGACGAAGGATGAGGTTTCCCGCTATGAGGAGACGGCCTGCATCAACTGCGGCCGCTGTGTGGAGGCCTGTCCGGAGCAGCTGGTTCCCTCGAGGCTTGCGGATGCTTCCGTTCATCACCGGGAAGAGTGGTTCGAGCAGCATAACGGTCTCGAGTGCTGCGAGTGCGGCTGCTGCAGCTACGTCTGTCCGGCGAGAAGACCGCTGACCCAGTACATCAAATCCATGCGAAAAATCGTTCTCGGAAAGAAGAAAAAGAAATAGGAGGAAGAAAAATGAGTGAGTTATTAAAAGTGTCCTCCAATCCCCATGTGCGTGCGAGGATGAAAACAGACAACATCATGCTCCTGGTGCTGAGTGCCCTTCTGCCCTCTGCCTTTTTCGGAGTCGTGAATTTTGGCCTCCGTTCACTGGCAGTTCTGGCAGTTTCTGTGGTGTCGGCGGTCCTGACGGAGTATCTTTATGAGAAACTGATGCACAAAAAAATCACCATCGGCGATTTCAGCGCAGCGGTGACGGGTCTTCTTCTGGGACTGAACCTGCCCTCGACGGTGCCCCTCTGGCTGCCGGTCATCGGAAATGTGTTTGCGATCCTTTTTGTCAAACAGCTTTTCGGCGGCCTGGGGCAGAACTTTATGAACCCGGCTCTGGCAGGAAGATGCTTTCTTCTGATTTCCTTTGCGGGAAGAATGACGGATTTCACCTGGGATGGAGTTTCAAGCGCCACCCCTCTGGCAGCTTTGAAGGCAGGAGAATCTGTACAGGTTCTGGATATGTTTCTTGGAAAGACGGCGGGAACCATCGGCGAGACTTCTGTGATCGCTATTCTTATCGGAGCCATTGTGCTTCTCTGGTTTGAGGTCATCGACCTTCGGATTCCGGGTTCCTACATCCTGTCCTTTGCCGTCTGTACCCTGCTTTTTGGCGGTCACGGCCTGGACTTTGGCTTTCTTCTCGCAGAGCTCTGCGGAGGTGGCCTGATGCTCGGAGCCTTCTTTATGGCGACGGATTATGTGACTTCTCCGATTACAAAAAGCGGACAGATCGTTTACGGCATCGCCCTTGGCATTCTGACGGCCATTTTCCGGTATCTCGGAAGCGCGGCGGAGGGCGTTTCCTATGCGATTATCATCGGAAACCTTCTGGTGCCTGTCATTGAGAAAGTGACGGAGCCCACCGCTTTCGGAAGAGAGCCATTCTGGAAAAGGGGGAAAAAGGCATGAAGGAGATCATAAAAAACGCACTGATCCTTATGGCGATCACGCTGACGGCTGGCTTGGCTCTCGGCGCTGTCCATGAGATTACGAAGGAACCGATCGAGGCCCAGGAGAAAAAGACGAAGGAAGAAGCCTGCAAGGCCGTTTTTCCCGAGGCGGAAAGCTTTGAGGCCTGGACGGATTTTGATGCGGAGGCAGCTTTGGAGCTTCTCGCGTCCGCCGGTTTTTCTGCGGACAAGGTAGACGAGGTGTCCCTGGCAGAGGATGAAAAAGGCGAGGTACTTGGCGCTGTTCTGAATCTTACCAGCACGGAAGGCTACGGCGGAAATATCTCTTTTTCCATGGGAATCTTAAAGGACGGTACCGTGAACGGAATCAAGATCCTTTCCATTAGCGAGACTGCCGGTCTCGGCATGCGGGCCACGGAGGAGAGCTTCTACGGCCAGTTTGCCGGACGAAAGGTGGAGAATTTTTCCTACACAAAGACGGGAGCGACGGCTGATGACGAGATCGATGCCATCAGCGGGGCGACCATTACGACCCGGGCCATGACAAACGGCGTCAATGCGGGGCTCGCTTATTTCAGCGAGGGTCTTGTGAAAGGAGGCGTGATCCATGAATAAAGCAGCAGAACGGCTGTATAACGGCCTTGTAAAAGAAAATCCCACCTTTGTGCTGATGCTGGGCATGTGTCCCACTCTGGCGGTGACGACGCTTGCTGTGAACGGTATCGGCATGGGCCTCACCACAACGGTGATTCTGGCCCTTTCCAACGTGATGATCTCAGCCCTTCGGAAAGTGATTCCCGACGGCGTCCGGATGCCGGCCTACATCGTGATTGTGGCCTCCTTCGTGACGATCGTTCAGTTTCTTCTCCAGGCGTATCTGCCGAACCTTTACGATTCTCTCGGTATCTATATCCCGCTGATCGTCGTAAACTGCATCATCCTGGGCAGAGCAGAGGCCTACGCTTCGAAAAATCCTGTAATTCCCTCCTTTTTTGATGGACTGGGCATGGGACTTGGCTTTACCGTGGGTCTCACTGCTATCGGTATCGTTCGGGAGCTCATCGGTTCCGGTAAGATTTTTGGCTTTCAGGTGATGCCCTCCGCCTACGAGCCGGTCACGATCTTTATCCTGGCTCCCGGCGCTTTTCTGGTGCTCACCCTTCTGGTGGCCCTTCAGAACCGGGTAAAACGTTCCCTTGAGAAAAAAGGCATCGAGACGAAGATCGGAAGCGGCTGCACCGGCGAATGTGCTTCCTGTCAGGAAAGCTGTAAAGGAGGGAAAAACGCATGAAAGAACTGTTTATGATCGGCGTGGGAGCCGCCTTTATCAACAACGTAGTGCTGAGTCAGTTCCTCGGAATCTGCGCCTTCTTAGGCGTGTCGAAAAAGACAGGCACGGCCGCAGGAATGGGAGCGGCAGTCGTCTTTGTCATCACTCTTTCTTCCTTAATTACGGGAGTTCTTTACCGTTTTATTCTGGTGCCGTTGAACGTGGAGTATCTCCAGACGATTGTTTTTATCCTGATTATTGCGGCTCTGGTCCAGTTCGTGGAGATGGCGCTGAAAAAATACAGCCATGCTCTCTATGAAGCCCTGGGCGTCTACCTGCCCCTGATCACCACCAACTGTGCCGTTCTCGGCGTGGCTCTGATCAACGTTCAGAGAAATTACAGCATTCTCGAAGGCGTGGTTTACGGCTTTGCCACGGCGGCCGGTTTCTTCATTGCCATCGTGCTCATGGCTGGTATCCGGGAAAAAATCGAGGACAACGATATTCCGGAGTCCTTCAAGGGTACGCCCATCGTGCTTCTGACAGCCTGCCTGATGGCCATTGCATTTTTCGGCTTTTCAGGGCTTAAATAGGAAGGGGGAGAAGAAATGTCTGGAATTATCATTGCAACGACTCTGGTAGGAGGAACGGGACTTCTTCTCGGCCTGTTTCTCGGGTTTTCCGACCGGTTTTTCCATGTGGAAGTGGATGAGAAAAAGGCGGCAGTGCGGGAAGCTCTGCCGGGAAATAACTGCGGCGGCTGCGGTTTCGCGGGCTGTGACGCCTGTGCTGGTGCTATCGCTTCCGGGGAAGCTCCGGTAAATGCCTGCCCGGTCGGCGGAGATGCCGCCGCGGCAAAGATCGCGGAGATTCTGGGAAAAGAGGTGGAAAAGACAAAGCGGATGACGGCTTTCGTCCGTTGTGCAGGTACCTGCGGGAAGTCAAAACAAAATTACGATTACTGCGGAGTCAAAGACTGCGAGATGCTGGCCTTTGTTCCGTCCGGCGGCCCGAAGGCCTGTCACGGTGGCTGCTTAGGCTTTGGAAACTGCATGAAAGCTTGTGCTTTCGGGGCCATTCAGGTCATCGACGGCGTGGCAGTGGTAGATCGGGAGAAATGTCGGGGCTGCGGCCAGTGTGCTCTTCACTGTCCGAAGCATCTCATCGAGATGATTTCCTATGAGCAGAAAACAGCCGTCGTCTGTTCCTCAAGGGAAAAAGGAAAAGCCGTCATGGCAGCCTGCGAGGCCGGCTGTATCGGCTGTAAGAAATGCGAGCGGACCTGCCCGCAGAGTGCGATCCGGGTGGAAGAGAGCCTGGCGCACATCGATCCGGAGAAATGTACGGGCTGCGGAGCCTGCATCGAGGCCTGTCCGCGGAATATCATTCACCGGATCTGAAATATTTCAATTTTATAACACAATAGAAGGATGACAGAATTATCATGAGTACAAGAATCAGACAAAAGAACAGGTGGGAAAGTTACAAAGCAATTCTCGCCCTGGCTATTCCAATCATCATTCAGAACCTTTTCAGTGCCGCCGTAAGCTCGGCAGACGTCATCATGCTGAACTCGGTGGGCCAGTCCGCCGTGTCCGCCTCTTCCCTGGCGGTTCAGTACACCAACGTGCTCTATATGATCTTTTACGGTCTGGGCACAGGCTCCACCATGCTCTGCGCTCAGTACTGGGGAAAGAAAGACCTTCGGGCCATCGCGAAAGTGGAGGGTATCGCCCTTCGCTTTGCTCTGGGCTTTTCCATTCTCTTTGCGGTACCTGCGGCGGCTATACCGGAGACCATGATGAGGCTTTTTACTGAGGATCAGGAGCTGATCTGCCTGGGAGGACAGTACCTTCGGATCATCAGTATCAGTTACCTGTGCTGGGGTGTCTCTGAGATCTACCTTTCCGTCCTGAGAAGTATTGAGCGCGTGCGGATCAGTATGCTTCTGAACGTGACGGCACTGCTTTTGAATATCATTCTGAATGCCGTTTTCGTTTTCGGCCTTTTTGGCGCTCCGAAAATGGGCATCAGAGGAGTGGCTCTTGCAACCTCCACCTCCCGTGCAGTGCAGCTGATTGCCAGCCTGGTGGTTTCCGCTTTTTCCAAGGATGTGAAGCTTCAGTTCCGACTGATGTTTGAGAAGAGCGGCGTTCTTTTGAAGGATTTTGTGCGGCTCTCTCTGCCGGCCCTGGGAAATGACGTGATCTGGAGCGTGGCTTTTTCCATGTATTCCGTCATCATGGGCCATATGGGAAGCGACGTGGTGGCTGCCAACTCCCTGGTTGTGGTTGTGCGTAACTTCAGTACGGTATTCTGCTTTGCCATCGCCAGCGCAGGCGGCATCTACATCGGTAAGAGAATCGGCGCCAACGAGATCGAGGAGGCCAAGGAAGATGCCAGAAAGACGCTGAAGCTGACGGTGTTCACCGGAATCATCGGCGGTGTGATCATCCTCATCGTATCGCCCTTTGTGATCCATTTTGCCACCTTCAACGAGACGGCTATGGGTTATCTGAAAATCATGCTTCTCATCAATGTGTACTACATCATGGGCGGAGCTGTGAATACGACGCTGATCGCCGGAGTTTTCCGGGCGGGCGGCGACAGCCGGTTCGGTTTTATCTGCGACATCATCGATATGTGGGTTTACGCCGTGCCTCTGGGCTTCTTCGCGGCTTTCGTGCTGAAGCTTCCGCCCATGGTTGTTTATTTCCTGCTCTGCACCGATGAGTTTGTGAAATGGCCCTGGGTTATCAAGCATTACCGCAGTATGAAGTGGCTGAAAAATATTACGAGGGACGAGATCTGACACGAGGAGAGACTAAAAATGAAAAAGACAGACATCAAGAGCCCCCTGCTTTTATTCCTGGCGGCTTTTATCTGGGGCGTGGCTTTTGTGGCCCAGAGTAAGGCTAAGGATTATTCTGTGGAGCCGTTTACTTTTAATGCGGTACGAAATGTCATCGGAGGCCTGACTTTACTGCCTTGCATTTTTTTCCTGGGCAAGAGAGAACCGAAAGAGAAGAAAATAGAGGATAACCCGAAGACTCTGCTCATTGGCGGAATCCTCTGCGGAACTGTTCTCTGTATCGCCAGCAACCTCCAGCAGATCGGAATCAACTATACCACCGTCGGAAAGGCCGGTTTTATCACGGCCATGTACATTGTGCTGGTGCCAATCCTGGGAATTTTCCTGAAAAGAAGAGCGGGCATAAAGGTCTGGATCAGCGTGTTTCTGGCGGTGGCTGGTCTTTATCTTCTCTGCATGACGGAGAAGCTTTCCCTGGGAAAAGGAGATGCCCTGGTGCTTCTCTGCGCGCTGGTATTTGCCATCCACATTCTGGTCATCGATCATTTTTCGCCGAAGGTGGACGGGGTAAAGCTTTCCTGCATCCAGTTTCTGGTCTGCGGCGTGTTGTCCGCCATTCCCATGTTTCTCTTTGAGAAGCCGGAGCTGGGGGCGATCTGTTCTGCCTGGCTGCCCATTCTCTACGCGGGCATTTTTTCCAGCGGAGTCGGGTATACCCTGCAGGTCATCGGCCAGAAGAATATGGACCCCACGGTGGCTTCTCTGATTCTGAGTCTGGAATCTGTGATTTCCGTGCTGGCGGGCTGGGTGCTCTTAAAGCAGCAGCTCTCCGGACGGGAACTTTTGGGCTGCGTGGTCATGTTTGCGGCCATCATTCTGGCCCAGCTGCCGGATAAGAACTGAGAAGGAAGACTGTCTCCTGGCCGGGGGCAGTCTTTTTCTGACAAATTTACGAAAAAAGCAGTGAAAAAAGTTGAAAAATATACTGGATTTTTTCTACGATTTATGAGAAAATACAATCAGGTATGGCGTGGGTTCATCTGACCCGGCATACATAGAACAGGCAGCAGGGCGGATCGCCTGCAGCTGAAACCACTGCTCAAGGTTTTGCTGTCGCTGCTGGTAAAGTATTTAACTTGAAAGGAGTCTTATAATGATTTATTCACAGGAAGTAGAACAGATGTGTACAGTTGCACAGGGTGTTAATCACGGCGCAGCTCCCATCCCCGAAGAAGCAAAATGGGTAAAAGCCAAAGATGTCAAAGACATTTCCGGTCTGACTCACGGTGTCGGCTGGTGTGCTCCGCAGCAGGGTGCATGCAAATTGACTCTGAACGTTAAAGAGGGCATCATCCAGGAGGCTCTGGTTGAGACTATCGGATGTTCCGGTATGACCCATTCCGCAGCAATGGCTGCTGAGGTTCTTCCGGGAAGAACCGTCATGGAGGCGCTGAACACCGACCTTGTATGTGACGCTATCAATACTGCTATGAGAGAGCTCTTCCTGCAGATCGTTTACGGACGTACCCAGAGTGCATTCTCCGAAGAAGGACTTCCGGTTGGAGCAGGTCTTGAGGACCTTGGTAAAGGACTTCGTTCTCAGGTTGGTACCATGTACGGTACTCTGAAAAAAGGCCCGCGTTATCTGGAGATGGCAGAGGGTTATGTTACCGGAATCGGCCTGGACGAAGAGGGCTGCATCATCGGTTACCAGTTTGTAAACCTCGGCAAAATGACCGACTTCATCAAAAAGGGCGATGACCCCAACACTGCTTACGAGAAAGCAAAAGGTCAGTATGGCCGTATCGCAGATGCTGTTAAAATCATTGACCCGAGAAAAGAGTAATCGAGGAGGAATATAGATCATGGCTTTATTTGAATCATATGAAAGACGTATTGATAAAATCAACGCTGTCCTGAACAGCTACGGCATCTCTTCTATCGAAGAGGCTGAGAAGATCACCAAAGATGCCGGTCTGAACGTTTACGATCAGATCAAAGGCATTCAGCCGATCTGCTTTGAGAATGCATGCTGGGCATATATCGTAGGCGCAGCGATCGCTATCAAAAAGAACTGCCGCAAGGCTTCCGAGGCTGCAGCAGCTATCGGAGAGGGCCTTCAGGCTTTCTGTATCCCGGGTTCCGTTGCTGACCAGCGTAAAGTAGGTCTTGGACATGGTAACCTTGGTAAAATGCTTCTGGAGGAGGATACCGAGTGCTTCGCATTCCTGGCAGGCCACGAGTCCTTTGCAGCAGCAGAGGGCGCTATCGGTATCGCTACCAAAGCTAACCGTGTACGTCAGAAACCGCTCCGCGTTATCCTGAACGGTCTTGGAAAAGATGCTGCTCAGATCATCGCCCGTATCAACGGTTTCACCTATGTTGAGACTGAGTACGATTACTACACCGGCGAGCTGAAAGAGGTATTCCGCAAGGCTTACTCTGATGGTCCCCGTGCAAAAGTAAACTGCTACGGCGCTAACGACGTTCGTGAGGGCGTTGCTATCATGTGGAAAGAGAACGTTGACGTTTCCATCACCGGAAACTCCACCAACCCGACCCGTTTCCAGCATCCGGTAGCAGGTACCTACAAGAAAGAGCGTATCGAAGCTGGTAAGAAATACTTCTCCGTTGCTTCCGGTGGTGGTACAGGACGTACCCTGCATCCGGATAACATGGCAGCAGGCCCGGCTTCCTATGGTATGACCGATACTCTTGGCCGTATGCACTCCGATGCACAGTTCGCAGGTTCCTCCTCCGTTCCGGCTCACGTTGAGATGATGGGTCTGATCGGTGCTGGTAACAACCCGATGGTTGGTATGACCGTTGCAGTTGCTGTATCCATCGAAGAGGCAGCTTCTCAGGGAAAATTCTAATCTGAACTGACAATTAAGATAAAAAAAGTACCGTGGTTTAATCGCCACGGTACTTTTTTTGTGCAAACATTTATGCAATTTTATAAACAGCAAAAATATACGATAAGAATTTTAATGTAATTAGTAGAATTGCAAATGTATATATGATATACTATAAAAGCTGCCGAACCTCCAGCAGAAAGGAGGTGATGATAAATGGTAGAAATTATTGTTGCTTTCGTAGTTTCTGTCCTGGCAGGTATAGTCAGCTATTATATCTGCAAATGGCTGGACAGAAAGAAAAGGCAGTAGCCTGAAGGTCTAAGCCGCCTTACATAAAAGAGCATAGAAAACCCCAAGAGTCTCGCACACTCCTGGGGTTTTCGTTTTTCTCCAGCATTATTGTCGCATTCGTTACAATTTCAGTATAGTAGATTTTTTTATGTTTGTCAATGACATTTTGAAAAAAGTAAAATTGCAAAAATGTGATTTTTGTTTGTTTTCTATATCAATCCCACCACCTTCAGCACATACAGCCACCCCGTCATGGTAAAGGCGCTGGCCAGGGTGGTGATGAGGACCGTGTTAGAGGTAAGGGCTCCGTCATGGTCCATATTTTTGGCCATGATGTAGCAGCTGATGGTGGTGGGAGAGCCCAGCATCACGAGGATGGAGAGGAGCTCACTTCCGCGGAATTTCAGCAGAACAGCCAGAGGCAGGAAGATGGCTGCGAAAAGCACCAGCTTGTTAAAACTGGCCAGGATGGCGGGCTTGAGACTTGCGACAGCTTTTTTTCCATCGAAGGAAGCTCCCATGGCCATAAGACCTAAAGGCGTAGCCAGGACAGCCACGTTATGTACGGTCTTTTCCATGATAAGCGGCATGGTAAGGCCGGAGAGAGACCAGAGAGAACCGGCCACAATGCCCAGGATAATGGGATTTGTGAGGATGCCCTTAATGGTTTTCTTCAGCAGCGGACGATCAATGGACTTGACGCCGGGCTTTAAGAAAGAAAGCACAATCACAGCCATGATATTGTAAAGAGGAACGGTACCGAGAATCATCAGCGGGGCCATACCGGAGTCTCCGTAGACATTTTCCACGAAAGCAATGCCGAAAAGAGCGGCGCTGCTCCGATAGGAAGCCTGGACAAATTCCCCTTTCAGGGAACCGTCCTTTAAGAAAAAGGAAATCACAATGCTGATGACGATACTGAAAAACGTAGCCAGGAAACAGAACAGAACAAATTTTCCATCCCAGAGCCCGGCAAAATCTGAGGTCCCCAGATCCTGAAAAAGGAGCACCGGGAGAGCGCCCTGGAAGACGAAACGGTTTACCTGCTTGACAAAATCCGGTGTAAAAAGACCGACCTTTCGGAAAAAAGCACCCAGAAGCAGGGTAAGAAAAATAGGGATGGTGGCATTCAGACAGAAAATTAGATTATCCACAAAAACACTCCTCTCGTTTTGACAATCTTCTCCATTGTAGCACTTTCGGAAAAGATTGACCAGAGAGGGGATGGAAAAAAAGAAAAAAGTCTGTTATAGTAAAAGTAGTGCGAAAAAAGACAATTAAGGGGTATTTGAGGAATCACTGCTGCCATGGGCGGTCAGATATTTGATCAGAAGCCTTGCAGCCAGCCCGGGTTGCTTGGAGGTATCTTCCACGAGGCAGACATAGCGTTCCGGTATGTCTTCCTTCAGCTTCAGCTGGAAGACTTCCTCGCGCTCCAGAGGCACATGGGCGAAGGTTTCCGGGATAAAGCCGATTCCCAGATTGGCGCGGACGCCGGGAAGAACGAGATCGGAGGTTTCCACCTCGATATCCGGATTCAGAATCTGGCCGTGGCGTTCAAAAAAGTTCTCATAAAAAGCCCGCGTACGGGTTCCTTTGGCGAGAGTGATAAGGGGATAGCGTACCAGTTCTTCCAGCTCGATGGCATGGTCCAGAAGATGCTGATAGCGGGGACCGCAGATGCAGATTTCCTGAATCGGCAGGAGACGGGTCATCCGCATGGGAGGAACGAGTTCCAGCGGTGTGGAGACAACGGCCAGATCCACGTTACCGTTTTTCAGGTTTTCCAGAGCCTCGGAGGCCGTGTGATTGTAGATTTTCAGCTTGATGGCAGGATGCTCCGCATAGAAAAGCTCCAGATTATCAAAGAGAAAACAGCGAAGAGCCGTCTCGCTGGCGCCGATGCGGATCGTATCACCCTGAAGGCCGTAAGAGCGGGAGAGCAGTTCTTCCCCCACGAAAAGCTCCTCACAGGCAGGGGCCACATGGTCGAAAAGTTCTTCCCCTTCCGGAGTCAGGGCCACGCCCTTCCGGGTACGGATGAAAAGCGTACAGCCCAGCTCCTGCTCCAGGATCTTGATCATCCGGGAAATGGAAGGCTGGCTGGAATAAAGCAGAGACGCCGCCTGGGTGATACTTTTATATTTGGCGACATAATAAAAAATCTTGTAATACTCAAAATTTACAGACATAATAAAAGCTCCTTTGTCATATACCGGTTTCTTATCTCTTGTTTTGTCAAAAAACCGGGAGGCTTGCACTATTATCTATTTTAGCATAAAATTTTGATATGGCAAGTATCAGTTTTTAATAGAAAGGATGATTACTTTGAAAAAAATGAAACGAGTGGAGGATTCCCTCACAGAACAGACTTATCTTCTGATGCACCGGCACATTAACGGTTATGGCCGGCTTTTCGGTGGCCAGCTGCTCATGTGGATCGACGAGCTGGCAGGAATCGTGGCGACCCGCCATTCCGAGTGCCGGATCACGACGGCCTCCATCGACAATCTGAACTTTAAGAAAGCGGCTTTCCTGAATGATACCGTCGTTCTCATCGGTAAAATCACCCATGTGGGCAGAAGCTCCATGGAAGTCCGGGTGGACACCTATGTGGAGACCCTGGACGGCATGCGCCACGTCATCAACCGGGCCTATGTGGTCATGGTAGCCATCGACGAAGAAGGCAAAGCCGTCCCTGTTCCCGGCCTCATCGTAGAGACCGAGAGCGAAAAAGCCGAATGGGAGGCAGGAGAGAAACGGTACCAGCTGCGGAAACAGAGACGGCTGGAGGGGTTCTGATGAAAAAGAATGAGCTTGGAGGTCTTTTGCGGCGCCTGCGTAAAGAGGCCGGTTTTTCGCAGGGCCTTTTATGCAGCGGACTCTGTTCCGTCTCCAGGTATGCCCGCATAGAGCGGGAAGAACTTGAGCCGGATTTCTTTCTGCTGGACCGCCTGATGGGGCGGCTGGGAAAATCCGTGGAGCGGCTGGAGTATGTAATGCCCCTCAGTATTTACAGAATCTATGAACGGCGGCAGGACATTCAGGAAGCCATCCTGCACGGGAGGTTAAGCGAGGCGGAAAACCTGTTGAATCTGTATGAAAAAGAAAAACTTGCGGAAGGTTCCCTGCACAGACAGTATATTCTGCAGGAGCGTGCCCAGGTTGCCTGGATCAGGGAAGAAGATCCGGACGAGATTCTGAAACTGCTGGATCAGGCCATAGGGGAAACGTTGCTTTCGGAGGAGGAGATGAAGAAGGAGCGCTGCTTCAGTGCAGAAGAAGGGAAGCTCCTTCTTTTTCGCTGGGAAGTTTCCCGGAAATCGAGAACTGCCAGCAGAGATTTTGAAGAACTGAAACGGCTTCTTCGCTGCATCTGCGAACAGAAAACGAACCGGATGGACCGGTCAAAAATTTTTCCCTATGCCGTGCTCTTATATGGAGAGCATGCACCGGAGGAAAAAATCACCACTGTGAGAAGCCTCGCCGAGGAGGCACTGGAACTCTTGCGGGACGAGGGAAAGCTTCTCTACATGCCGGAACTGTTGGAACTTTGCGGAAAGCTTCTGAGAAAAAGCGGTGTTCCGGAAGAGAAACTTCAGGCCCAGCTTCTGGATCGTATGCGCCAGAGCCTTCTGGAAACCGAGCAGGAGTATGGGATTTCCTTTGAAAAATACCGCCTTTTCGATCATGTGATCCGCCGTTTCTATATCGATGCGGAGATGATCCGGAAAACGCGGACTGCCGTAGGTATGACGCAGGAAAAATTGAGTGAAGATATCTGCGCCCAGGAAACGCTGGCGCGGGTGGAAAACGGCCGCCAGACGCCCCAGAGCAGAAAGCTGCAGCAGATGATGGAAAAGATGGGCCGCGGCTGCGTCCGGGTCAATATGGCGATGGTAACGGAACAGTACGAAACCATAGAGCTGGAGCAGGAGTTGTCGAAGTATATCCATCAGGAAAAGCATGAAAATGCGAAGGAAGTATTGGGGAAGATAAAAACATGCCTGGATATGAATTCTCCAGTGAATCAGCAGTATGTTCAGGCAGAACAGGTGAATATTGATTATGTGGAGAAAACAGCTGACTGGAACGAATGCCTTGAAAGATTAAGACTCCTCTACCAGATGACGGTAAAATCTGACCCGGAAGAGGAATGTGAATTTGTTCTTTCGACTGAAGAGTTTCGCATTTTAAGCCAGATGGCATTGATTTATTTTGATAATCAACAGAAAGATAAATCCATATTTATTTATCGAAGACAGGTGAAACAATTCAGCATGACCTGTGTTAGGCCGGTGTTTCACATTTTAGATTGGGGCGTTTCAAAAAATAATCTGGCTTTATGTATGACTGGTGAAAATGGAGATCTAGAGGAAGCAATCAGTCTTTCGATCGAGTCAATAAAAATAGACATAAAGGCTGGACTGGGAGCCTCTTTAGGGCGAAGTTTGATTACGCTTGGAGATGCCTGGGAGCAAAAAAGAGATGAGCGATATGTACACTATTTCAAAAATGGTATTTTCTTGCTAAAGCTATATAAGATGGACTATTTATACCATGATGTAATATCTCACATACAGTTAATGAAGTTTCCAGATAGAAATCAATTTAATGACGTCCTCCGTTGGGATGGCCAATTTCTGAAGTAGGAGATGGTTTTATGAGTGCATCCGGAATATTAGGGAATGACAAAGATAGAGGAATACGGATAAGTATCGTTGTTATAAGTAGAGTAGATAATAGTTGACGTTTAAAATGTTTCATTGCAGAAACCTCCTTCAAAATAATTTTTGATAACATAAGTGTATGGTAAAAAACTGAAAAAGTTATGACGTTTCGCGAAAATAAAATTTGCATAAAACGTCATAAACTTTTTTGACTTTATATGATACTATTTGACCAATAAAAACAAGAGAACAAGCAATGGCTTCGTATAAAATGGAAGGAGTGAGAAGAAAGGTTATTGATGGGCATGTTCATATGTGGCATAAAATATGTAAAACAGAAGAATTTTTGGGGAAATTGTTTAAAACAGGAGTGGATGGAAGTATTGTAATATCACAGCCTCCGGTTTCTTTTGAAAAAGGTTATGAATATCTGTCTTTTGAAAAAAGAATAGACAATTTGATTTCATTTACTGATAAGCGAGATCTGCTGTTTCCTTTCTCCTTATCTTTGATGTTTTGGCTTACAACAAAGACAAGGGTAATTGATTATCTGTATGTCTGCAATGGATTTTTGCATTAGATCCAACTTAGGAGCTACCATCCGGCGCCGCCTGTTCCTAGGATTCTGATGCTTTGCAATTACCTACAAAATGTAGCTGCAATCACCTACATTTTTGTTTTGCAACTTTCTACATTTTTATTTTACAACAAACAGTGGCTAAACAGACTGGAGAAACTCTATGTCCGTTACCGCAGAATCGGCAAAGAGTCCTTTATGCCTCAAACGGAGAAATGGCGCTGTATGAGTTTTTGAGTCAGCTTTTGTCTTATGGAACTTACTGTATTGTAGGAGTGCTTGCGGTTACTGGGCTGGAGACGGTAACTGAGACACTTATGGAAGCGTTAGATCCTCTTTGCAGAATCGTTCTTTTGCTCTGCGGGGCGCTGGGTGTGGCGAAAGGAGCGCTGAATGCTGGAGCTCTGGTTGTGATGCTTGGCTATTTTTACGAATATAACGAACTCATTTCGGATCTGAAATATATGGTGACACAGCTTCACGTTTTAAGAAATCTGGAGGAACGGATTTCTGTTTTTTACAGGGATCAGGAATCCGCGGAAAAAGAAGTGCTAACGGTACTTCCAGAAGGAATAGAAATAGAAAACCTTCATTTTTCCTATGAAAATGCGTTAGGTGAAGTACTTCGTGGTCTGAACATTCATATTCCGCTGACTGGAAAAATCATGCTATATGGTATATAAATTGTAGGATTAAACTTTTCATGCTTTTTATGATACGATCTGTTTGAGAAATAATAGTATTGCGGAGAGGGATATTTGCAAATGAAAAAGAGATGGAATACCGCCATGCTGACTTACAAAACAGTCTGGTCTGTCGATCGTTTTTATTTTCTTTACACGATCGTTTACAATCTTTTGAAACAGTTTTTTAATGTTTTTTACAGTGTATATTTTCTGCGTACGCTGCTGGCATATATAGAAAATGGCCAGTCGGTCTTACGGATCGTGGCTTTGCTGCTGTTTATGGCCTGCGTGGAGATTGTGTTTTACCATTTGGATAATCATTTGAAACAGGTATATTTTGTCAATTTTGAGACAAAACTGAAGGAAAATGTGAATGAAAACATCTTCCGTGCGGCCAGAAGCGCAGGTTATGAAGCGTTCTGTGATCCGAAGTTTCTGAATCAATATCGCCAGGTATTGGACAATACAGCTGTGAAAATGGCAGGGGTTGCGCAGACTTCCGGGGCTGCCTGTGGCCTCTGTTTTGCATTGGGCCTTGTGCTTGTGTATCTTGTGAAGGTGGATTTGGGAGCAATTCTGTTTTGTCTGTTTTCACTCGTCTATTCGTTTCTGGCGGGAAGCATTGGAGAGAAGATAAAATATACCTTCAACCATGCGACGACAGAGGCGGAACGGAAAAAAGAGTATGCGAGAAGGATTTTTTATCTTCCAAAGTATGCAAAGGATCTCAGAATGTATGCGGAATCCGACCTGGTAGAAGGAATTTACGAGGAAGGAACGGAAGAAATCATCAGAGAGCAGAAGAGATTTGGCGGGAAACTTGCGCTGTTTTCTTTTCTGGAAGCCTGTATCGGCGATGCGGTGATCGTTCTCTTTCCGATTGCTTATGTGGCGGTTCGCATTTTATTAGGCGCACAGATGCTGGTGGGTGATTTTGTTGGAATTGCCCAGTCGGTGGCAATTCTGGGCTGGGATGTGGAAATGCTGCTGGATCAGTTTGTGGAAATCGGGAGCTTTCTCCGGTATGTGCAGGATTATGAAGAATTTCTGGCGGCTCAGGAAGAGAAAACAGAAGATACGGCAGTAAAAACAGGAAAAATCTCCGGAAAAAATGATTCCTGGGTGCTGGAATGTCAGAATGCGGGCTATCAGTATGCGAGTGGGAAAAAAGCGCTGCATGATGTCTGTCTGGAGATTCATTCTGGTGAAAAAATAGCGGTTGTAGGCGAAAACGGAGCAGGAAAGACGACGCTGGCCTCTCTCTTGGTGAATCTTTTTCCCTGTCAGGAAGGAAGCGTAGTTTTAAATGGCAGCAGCCTCTCTACATATAGCAGAAGAGACTTAAATCGCTTTTTTGGAGTTGTGAGCCAGGATTTTCAGATCTATCCGTTATCGGTACGGGAAAATCTTTGCGTAAATGGTCCTGTCTCAGACGATATTTTATGGAAATCCCTTGAAAAAATGGGATTGAAGGAAAAAATTCCGGATCTGGACAGGCAGATGACGCATGAATTTTCGGATGAGGGACTGCTTTTATCCGGAGGGCAGATGCAGAGGCTGGCGCTGGCGCGGGTGGTTGCGAATGATTTTCCGTTTTTGATTTTGGATGAGCCCACGAGTGCGCTGGACCCGATCACAGAACGTGAAATCGACCGTCTTCTGCTTCAGGCTGCCGAAGACCGGACGGTTCTGATTATTTCTCACCGTCTGGCGACAACGCGGCTAGTGGATCGGATTCTGGTAATGAAAGAAGGTACGATCGTTGAAAGCGGTAGCCATAATCAGTTGATTGAGCAGCAGGGAGTATACTGGAACATGTATATGGCTCATCAGGAGTTATATGGAGCAGGGCTTTCTGAAATGCGGGGGAAAGAAGATGAAAGAATTTTGGAAAAGTGTTCGGAATAATGGGTACTTTTTGCATTTAACGCTGCGTACCACACCTCAGTATCTTCTCACAGCAGGGGTACTCCGGGTGGTGGGCGGTGTTCGGTCGGTTTTTCTGAGCGTATATTTTCTCTCTTATATCGTATCCTGCGTGGAGCAGAAACGGAGCATAAGGGAAATTTTATGCTTTACGGCTGGAAGCTTTCTGATTGTGGCAGTGAGCTTCTGGGCGGAAGCTGTTTTCAACTGCAAAAAGGTTCCGGTTTATCAGGAAAAACTGACCGGTGTTTTGCAGCATAAAGTGTTTGAAAAGACGAGATCGCTGGATATCAGGGTGTATGATTCCGAGGAGTTTTATACGATGATCACACTGGTCAACGAGGAGTGTAAGGACCGGATGGTTTCTGTTTTGGAAAATACGCTGCGTCTTCTGGAGTATGCAGCAGTTTTTGTCAGTATCATCGGTTATTCCCTGACGATTGACGTCATTGCGCCGGTGATTGGCTGCCTGTCGCTGGCAGTCAATTATGCGATCAATCAGAAGCTGGTTCAGCTTCAGGTGGCATATGACTGGAAGCTGAAAGAAAAAGGAAAAGAAGAAAATGCTTACGAACGGATTCTGTTTCTTCCGGAATATGCCCGGGAGGGGAGGCTTACGGGGATTCGGGATGTGGTAATGAGGCGTTATCATACGCTTATGAAAAGCAGGGAACTTCTGATTCGGCAGTCTGGAGGTGAAATCGGCAGACTTTCTGCATGGAAGCGGATTTTCTGTGAAGCGGTCTGTATGGATTTTCTTGTTCCCTTTTATCTGACGATCCGGATACTGGTGCTGAAAAATATAGCGGCGGCAGATTTTCTGGCGATCATCAACGGCAGCGCTTCACTTCAGATGCGCCTGGGGGATTTATCAGATGAGATTGCAGTTTTCCGGCAGAATGGACTTTTCATTGAACGTTTTCGGCGGTTTGAGCAGCTGCCTCAGGAAACGGAGAAGAATCTGGAGAAAAAGTGGAATAAAATTCCTTTCCGGGAGCTTGAGATGAAACAGGTGTGTTTTGGCTATTCTCCTGAAAAGCAAGTGCTGCAAAATATTGATTTATGCATCCATAAAGGTGAGAAAGTGGCTGTGGTAGGAAGAAATGGTTCCGGAAAAACAACGCTGATCAAACTGCTGCTCCGCCTGTATGAGCCGGATGCGGGGGAGATGAAATACAACGGAAGAACCGTGCAGGAGATCGCAGTCGATGAGTACAGGAACTGTTTTTCTGCAATGTTTCAGGATTTCAGCATCTATGAAGCCTCTGTGGCGGAAAATGTTGCCATGAGCCGTCAGCCGGATAAAAAACGGGTGCGGGACGCATTGGAAAAAGTGGAGCTTTTGCAGGAGCTTCCGGATCTCTATCAGAAAATCGGGCAGGAATTTGGAGAAAACGGCAAACTTCTGTCCGGCGGTCAGCTGCAAAGACTTGTTCTGGCAAGGACCATCTATGCAGACCGGGAAATTCTTGTGATGGATGAGCCCACCAGCGCGATCGATGTGCTGTTTGAGAAGAGATTTTATGAATTAGTCCATAAATATCTGAAAGATAAGACGATCATCTTTGTATCGCACAGACTGACCTCCGTCGTTCCCTGCGACCAGATTTTTTACATGGAAGACGGAAGAATCACCGAAAATGGAAAACATAACGAACTGATGAAGCTTAATGGTGGCTATGCAAAACTGTTTCTGGCGCAGAATGCGATATGAAAAAGCGGAAAGCTAAGTACGGAGGAATCCTCAAAAATGAACCGAATCCAATCAGCCTACAAAGATCTTTTTACCATTCTATCATCCACAAATCCGTTTCTGGTGCCTCTGGCGTTTGCTTTAGCAATACTTTCCGGTGTTCTTCCGCCGGTTTTTGTCCTGGCGAGTGAGCGGCTGATGACAGACGGGCTTTCGATTGCCAGGAGAGAGCTGGCATTTTCGGCGATTGTTCCGGCCATGGTGGTTTTTATCGTGAGCGCGGTGTTGCCGGATCTTCTGAATCTTTTGCAGCAGGTCTATGTGGAGCCCCGGACGGAGCTGATTTTCCGGTCTGCCTACAAGGGAAGGATGCTGCAGAAACTGAAAAAGCTGCGCTATGAGCATTACGAAAACAAAGAATCCAGAGAGATCATAGACAAGGCCTACGGCCGGGCGGAAACAGCGGCCCTGCATCTTTTTCCAAAATATTTCTGCAATGCGCTGACGGCGACGGTGGCTACTGCCGGAACTTTGATCCTTTTCTTAAAAATCCGCTGGTGGTTTCTGCTCACGCTCCTGGCTCCCATTGTGCTGGAACGTGTGCTGTGCTTTAAAAACTCCTTCAACATCTATGAGGAGATGGAAACTTACTGGGAAAAAGAGATCCAGTATGAGAAGCTGGAAAAAATGCTCTGCGAGCCGAAAACAATTCGGGAAAATCGCTTAAACCAGTCTTCGGATTTCCTGATTCGTACGTTTCAGAAGCGGCTTGGCGGCAGAAACCGGGAATATGAACGCTATTATTTCCAGAATCTCCGCCATCATTTTACAGAGAGAAATATTTCCAGAGTCGGTCAGCTGATAAATGCAGGCCTTCTTTTGTGGATCTATCAGACAGGGGAGCTTTCGTTTCCGACGTTTGTGGCCCTGGCGGGGGCCATATTTACGACGCTGGCGGAAAATCTTTCCTGTTACACGAATATCGTTGCAAACATGGGCTATCACATAAAGGCCTATGAATATTATGACAGGTTTTTCAACCTTTCGGAAGAAACCTATGGGGAAGTGAAGGAAGTCCCCAAAGACTGTTCCATTGCCTTTGAGGATGTCTGTTTTACATACCCCGGGACAGACAGGCAGGTGCTGTCCCATATGAGCTTTGAGATCAGGGCCGGAGAGAAGATTTCCATTGTGGGAATGAACGGGGAAGGAAAAACGACCATGATTAAGCTTCTGCTCGGGCTTTTTGAACCGGACAGCGGACGGATTCTGATTGGAGGAAAGCCTCTGCAGGCTTACGCGAGGGAAGCCCGGGAAAAAATATTCGGAACGGTTTTTCAGGACTTTACACGGTACAGTATCTCGTTAAGGGAAAACGTGGGAATCGGTGATGTGGAGCAGCTTTCTGACAGGGAGACGGTGAGAGAGGCGATGCAGAAAGGAAATGTGCTGCCTTTTCTGGAACGCCTGCCAAAAGGGGAAGATACCATGCTGAACCGGGATTTTGAGGGCGGCGTAGATCTCTCCGGAGGTCAGTGGCAGCGGATTGCGCTGGCCAGAGCCCTGATGGGCGACAGACCTGTTTTGATTCTGGATGAGCCCACGAGCCAGCTGGACCCCATGGCGGAAAGTGAACTTTACAGTGAATTTGCGAAGCTTGCAGAGAACAAAACCTCGCTTTTTATCACCCATCGTCTTGGTTCTACCAGGATCACAGACCGTATTCTGGTGATTTCAGAAGGCCGGGTTGTGGATACGGGAACGCATGAGGAGCTGCTGGAGCGGGGCGGTATCTATGCAGATATGTGGAAGGCCCAGAAGCAGTGGTACATATGAAGAAATCATCCGGCGTCAATGTATCAGAAACTTAATTTTCACTGTACTAGAAGGAGGTGAATCCCCATGAATGATCGCACAGCAGAAAAAGAACGGGAGATCCAGAAAGAGCAGAAGCCGTCTTTTCATCATTTGCTTCGCCTGTTTCTCTATGTTTTTCGCGCAACAAAAGGGATCAGCTGCATCTATCTGGGACTTTTTGTTCTGCTTTCTTTCTTAAGACCGCTCATTGCGGAAATCTGGGGACGGTATATTTCCGTGGTGGAAAATGCCGGGAACCGTGTGACAGAAGCGGCGCTCATGCTCGTGCTTTACTGGGGAATCTCTTTTGCAGCGGACCTTCTGGAGAGCTATCTTGCGCCGGAAGGTGGCGGAGATTTCGAGCAGCTGGATATGATTCAGGCCAATCGGCAGCAGGAGCTTTTCAAGGTACATCTGCTGAAAAAAGTCAATTCTGTTTCGCCAGAGTATTTAGAGGCGCCTGTGATGAAAGACCGGATGCGCCAGGTCTTTGATTTTGCCGGGGACAGCTGGAACGGAATCAACCGGAAAGTGATGATCAGCGGTTATGTGGTGGTCGCAAAGGTGATTTCTGTGCTGACGATTGCGGCTGCGCTCTATCTTTATCATCCCTTGCTGAGCATTCTTGTGCTTCTGGCGCCTCTTCCGACCCTTTACAGCGTTTCTCTGGGGGAAAAGCTGCAGTTTCGCTTTGTGAAAGAGAGTACGGAGCTTCAGCGGGAAACCGAATATTTTGAGGAGCTTCTGCTTTCTCCGGCGGAAAAAGAGATCAAAACACTGGGGCTTCATGATTTCTTTTACGGAAAATGGAAAGAGCGGGCGGATGCCTATGTGATTCGCCAGAAAAAACTGATTCGGAACCGTGCGTTATTACAGATCGTAAATTCTCTTTTTTACAATCTGGCCCATGTGGGCGGTATGGTTCTGGCAATTCTTCTGCTGGCCCAGGGAAAGCTTTCTCTGGGAGCCATGAGCGCGGTTTTTGCGATGACCGGGACGCTGATTACGGATTCTGCCCAGCTGATCCGGGCCTTTGGAAGCTTTCAGGCACAGAAAAACCGGGCGGCGCAGTTTTTTGACCTGATGGATCTTAAGGAGGATGCTTCCCGGGAACCGGAGAAAGTGTTGCTCCATAGGGCAGAGGCAAAAGGTGTGAAATACCGCTATCCGTTGACGGGACGATATACGCTGAAGGGTGTGGATTTTACCCTGCATCCTGGCGAGAAGGTGGCCTTTGTCGGAGAAAACGGCGCAGGAAAATCAACCTTTGTAAAGCTTCTCACGGGTATGCTGAGTCCGTCTGAGGGAAGGCTTCTTCTGAATGGGAAACGGATGGAAGATCTCCATCCGGAGTCTCATTTTGACGCCCAGAGCGTGGTTGTCCAGGACCCGACGCATTATGAAACGTTTACGCTCTATGAAAACGTATTCCTTGGAGAAACACATCGCCCGTATGAGGAAAAGACTGTGCAGAAGGCCCTTGCTTTTTCGGGACTTGCGAGCCTGGAAAACAGACTTCTGGGAAAATATGTGGGAGGAACGGATCTCTCCGGAGGCCAGTGGCAGAAGCTCGCGATCGCCCGGGCCGCCTACCGGAACCGCGATCTGATCGTTCTGGACGAGCCCACCAGCAATCTGGATCCTCTGGCAGAAACCGAAATTTTCAAGAAATACAATTCCCTGGCAAAGGATAAAACCGTCATCTACGTCACTCACCGGATCTCTGTCGCCAAGCTTGCAGACCGGATCATCGTCTTTAAAAACGGAAAAATAGAAGAGGATGGCACTTTCGACGAACTGATGAAACTGAAAGGGGAGTTCGCCCGGCTCTATGAGGTGCAGTCCCAGTGGTATGACAGGTGATAATGTTCAATAAAAGAGTGTGAAAAACTCAATATTACCTGACAATAGCATGATTTGCTCCAAAAATATAAAGAAAACTCCCCTTTCCCGAAAATGGTATGAAAAAAATAAAAAAACAGGCTTGACAAGTCGGATATTTAGTGTTAGACTTTACCACAACAAAGAGCAAACCGATGAGAAAGAGTAGTAAGCATCTTGGAAGATCAAAGAGAGCTGCAGATGGTGAGATTGCAGTATGGACTGATTTGCTGAATGGACTTTCGAGGGCGGCCTGAAATGAAGTTACAGAGTAGGAGCAGCCGGGAACCGAACCCGTTATCAATCCGGAGCGTATGATAGTGCGTGCGAGAGAGGGCATGTGTGAAAGCACAGCTAAGTTGAGTGGTACCGCGATAATAAGATTTTATTACCGCCTCAAATCAGGATGATCTGATCTGAGGCGGTTTTCTTTTTATACAGAAGATCGCTTCCGGCCCTGAGCTCTCTCATTTTCTTTCCGACACCGGTGTATCTTTGACGAACAGTAAGACATTTACAAAAAAACACAGTATGGAAAAGGAGAATGAAAGATGAGAAGAAAAGTAATGGCAATGGTAATGGCAGCAATGACAATGGCAGCAGCAATGGCAGTTCCGGCAATGGCAGACGAGGAGTCCGTGACCATCGGTATCAGCCAGTTCGCAGAGCACGGTTCTCTGGACAACTGCCGGGAAGGTTTTCTGGAAGGTTTAAAAGAAGCAGGTTATGAGGAGGGCAAAAACCTCACGATTGAATATCAGAACGCTCAGGCAGACACCGGAAATGCAGCGACCATCGCTGACAGCTTCGTAAATAAGAAAGTGGATCTGATCTGTGCAATCGCAACACCGAGTGCCATGAGTGCTTACAACAGTGCTATGGATGCAGACATTCCCGTGATCTACACCGCAGTATCCGATCCGGCCGGCGCAGGCCTTGTCAATGAAGACGGAACCAATGTGGGAAATATCACCGGTACCTCCGACAAACTGCCGGTAACAGAGCAGATGGCTCTGATCCGTGAGCTGATGCCGGATGCAAAGAAGATCGGTATCCTTTACACCACCAGCGAAGCAAACTCCGTCAGCACGATTCAGGAGTACAAGGACCATGCAGAAGAGTACGGTTTTGAGATCGTAGATACCGGTATCAACACCATCGCCGATGTGGAAATGGCAGCCAAAGATCTGGCTTCCAAGGTAGACTGCATCTCCAACCTGACAGACAACACCGTTGTTTCCGCTCTTCAGACTGTCCTGGCAGCAGCAAACGACGCGAAGATCCCGGTATTCGGTTCTGAGGTAGAGCAGGTGAAAAACGGCTGTGTGGCAGCTGTCGGCATCGACTATGTAGCTCTTGGAAAACAGACCGGCGAGATGGCAGCCAAAGTCCTGAAGGGCGAGGCAACCGCAGCAGAGACTCCCTTTGAGATCTGCGAGGGCGGCAATGTTTATGTAAACACCGAGGCAGCAGGCAACATCGATTTCACAATTTCTGATGATGTTCTGGGTGAAGCAGCAGAGATTTACGAGACCATCACAGTAGAGTAAAGACAAAAGAATTGGAGAGGTTCAAGCATTATGACACTTTTGATCAGTGTACTGGAGCAGGGAATGATTTACGCCATCATGGCCCTGGGAATTTATATCACCTATAAGATTTTGGATTTTCCGGATCTGACGGTGGACGGCAGTTTCCCGATGGGAGCAGCCATTGCGGCGGTACTTATCAGTAAGGATTTCAATCCGGTGCTGACACTGCCGATCTGCTTCCTGGTAGGAGCAGTGGTGGGAACCCTTACCGGTCTCATTCATGTAAAGCTGAAGGTCAGAGATCTTCTTTCCGGAATCATCATGATGACGGCTCTTTACACCGTAAACTTAAGGATCGCGGGAAGAGCAAACCTTCCTATATATAATAAGGTTACGATCTTTGAAAATGATCTGGTCAAAAGTATGCCGGAAGCCATTCTTCCTTTTAAAAATGTAGTGGTGATCGTCATTATCACCTTCGCCTGCAAATACATCCTTGACTGGTATCTGGAGACGAAAGCGGGCATGCTTCTTCGGGCAGTAGGAGACAACGACAAGATCATCACTTCCCTGAGTGTGGATAAGGGCAAGGTAAAGATCATCGGTCTTGCCATTGCCAACGGTCTGGTATCCCTGAGCGGCTGCATTTTCGCACAGGAACAGCGCTTCTTCGATGTTTCCATGGGAACAGGAACCATGGTCATCGGTCTTGCCAGCGTTATCATCGGTACAAGTCTTTTCAGAAGGATTACTTTCCTTCGGGTGACAACCAGTGTCGTGATTGGTTCTGTGATTTACAAAGCCTGCGTGGCCCTGGCCATCAACCTGGGCTTTGCCTCCACAGATCTCAAATTTATTACCGCAGCCCTGTTCCTGATTATTCTGGTTCTGGGAATGGAGCGAAAGAAGAAGGTGAATATCCATGCTTGAGATGAAACACATTTATAAATATTACAATCCGGGTACGGTCAATGAAATGTGTCTATTTCAGGATCTGAACCTGACTGTGGAGGATGGCGAATTTGTAGCCATTGTAGGAAGTAACGGTTCCGGAAAGACCTCTCTTTTAAATCTGATCTGCGGAAGTATCCCTGTGGATTCCGGAAGTATTACCATCAACGGAGAAAATATCACCGGACAGAAAGAGTACCGGAGAATGAGCAAGATCGGCCGTGTTTTTCAGAATCCTGCGATGGGAACCTGTCCCAGCATGACGATCCTGGAAAATCTGGCTCTGGCAGACAACAAGGGCAAACGCTACGGCCTGGGACTCGGTGTTCAGAAGAAACGGGAAGAGCATTACAAAGAGATGCTCCGGCCGCTGAACCTGGGACTGGAGGACAAGCTCCATGTGAAGGTCGGTTCTCTTTCCGGTGGTCAGAGGCAGGCCATGTCCCTCTTCATGTCCACGATGACACCGATTGATTTCCTGATCCTGGATGAGCACACGGCGGCTCTGGACCCGAAGACGGCAGATATCAACATGCGCCTCACCGACCAGCTGGTCCGGGAGAAAAAACTCACCTCCATGATGGTGACGCACAATCTTCGCTATGCCATCGAATATGGAACCCGTATCCTCATGATGCACCAGGGAAAAATCATCCTGGACAAAAAAGGCGAAGAAAAGAAAGCGATGAAAGTGGACGATGTGCTGGATCTCTTCAATGAGATCAGCATTGAGTGCGGAAACTGATAAAAAACAGGCAGACGGCTTCTGAAGCGAAAGTTTTGGAAGCCGTTTCTTTTTTGCAAACAAGGCTTGACTCCCCCGCCCTGAGATGTTACTATAGTGAACAGCGCACCATATGGTGTAAAAATAAAATGAAAAATACTAAATCTGGTGCAGGAGCGACCAGGCAGTTACAATTGCCTGTCACTGTACTGATATAGATGAAACGGGGCGACAACAACATGAGATACCACAATATTACCAGGGATGATATGCTCAACGGGGATGGCCTTCGGGTGGTCCTCTGGGTGGCAGGGTGCAACCACTGCTGTAAGGAATGTCAGAATCCGGTGACCTGGGATCCCAATGGGGGACTTCCTTTTGACCAGGCAGCAAAACAGGAACTCTTCGATCAGCTGGAGAAAAGCTATATTTCCGGCGTTACCTTTAGCGGCGGAGATCCGCTCTATCCGGGAAACCGTATGGAGATCACGGCTCTGGCGAAAGAGATCCGGGAAAAGTTTCCGGAGAAGACGATCTGGATGTATACGGGCAGTCTCTGGGAGACGGTAAAAAGTTATGAAGTCATGAAATATGTGGATGTGCTTGTGGACGGTGAGTATGAGTGCGACAAACGCGACACGCAGCTTCACTGGAAAGGCAGCTCCAACCAGCGGGTGATCGATGTGCAGGATTCTCTCCGCAGAGGACAGGTAGTATTGCACAACAGCTGAAAATGAGGAGGATCAATAGATGAAGAAAATTGCTAAATTCCATAAAGTAAGCTTTGATGAGTTCGAGAAGGCCTGGAAGGGAGAGTTCCCGGAGGCAAAAGAAGAGGAGATTAAGGCAGTCTATGAGGAACTGAAGCTTCCGAAACGGGCCACCAGAGGTTCTGCGGGTTATGATTTCTACACTCCCTTCAATATAATTCTCAAACCGGGTGAGACTGTGAAAATTCCCACCGGCATCCGCGCAGAGATGGAAGAGGGCTGGGTGCTGAAGCTTTATCCCAGAAGCGGTCTGGGCTTTAAGTTCCGTCTGCAGCTCAATAACACCGTGGGCATCATTGACAGCGACTATTTTTATTCCGATAACGAGGGCCATATCTTCGCGAAGCTGACCAACGATTCCAAGGAAGGAAAAGTAGTCTGCATCGAGAAAGGCACTGGCTTTATGCAGGGAATTTTTGTAGAATACGGCATTACCGTGGATGACGACGCGGTGGAGATCCGAAACGGAGGTTTCGGAAGTACCACCGGCCAGAAATAAAAGAAAATCAGAGGCTGTTCGGGGAAAGTTCCCGGACGGCCTTTTTTAATGCCGCCTCGCGGTCGGAGACCAGAAGCCCGGACGAAGCGTTTAAGTAGGCTTCCACCAGATGAGAGCCGAGGAAGGAAGCGGAGAGAGGGTTTTTGGAAAGCTCTGTGATGAGATAAAGGTAAGGCGGATCGGCAAAATTGTCGGGTTCCAGAAGAGAGCAGGCCAGACGGACAGACTCTGCCAAAGTTTCTTCCGTTTTCTGAAAAGCCGCCCGTTTTTCAGCATAGAAACTGCGTACATTTTCTTCCTGGGTCTCCTGCGGCAGGGAGAGGGCGAAATCCTCCAGTCCTTCCAGAAGCTTTTGTTCCCAGAGGGCGTCAGGAATGGAGATCAGGGCGTTTTTCCTGCGGATGACCAGACTTTCCAGCCGTTTTTTCAGAAAATCGGAAAGACCAGACTCCTGGCGATGCCAGTCAGAGAAAAGCTCCCGGTATTTGAGCAGCTCTTCCTTTTTCTCAGACCAGCTTTCAAAACGATTTTTCAGAAAGGAGGCGATGAGGGAAGCAGCGGCGAAGCGTTCCTCCAGCGGGGCGTTGCTGAGGCTTTCTTTCAAAGATGGATCCGTAAGCTTTCCGGTGAGAAAATCAGCCAGCCGCGGATCCTTTTTCTCCTTCTCATACCAGCGGTAGTAGAGAGAAAAACTCCGGGCGATGGCTTCTTTCCGGAGATATTCGCCGAAAAGAAGCTCGGTCACGGGTTCCTTCAGGGATTCGTAGGAATAAAGGATGCAGGAGAGATCCTCCCAGCCCCGGGCGGTGACGAAATGTTTGCCGTCGGCATTGCTCTCCATGCAATAAAAATGCTCCGGATGGAGGGCCAGATAGGAGCTGACAGCCGGATGAATGTTGGCGCGTCTGGCGTAGTCCTGCCAGACGGAGAGCTCCGCCTCGATCTCCATATATTTGACACGGTCCATGGTCACGATATCAAACTCCCGTACGGACTGATTGTATTCCGGCGGGTTTCCGGCAGCCACGATGAGCCACCCCTCTGGTACCGGATGATTGCCGAAAGTCTTATTTTGGAGGAACTGGAGCATGACCGGGGTGAGGGTCTCGGAGACGCAGTTGATCTCATCGATAAAAAGAATGCCGGTTTTGTGTCCGCTGTCCTCCATATACTGATAAATTGAGGCGATGATCTCGCTCATCGTGTATTCCGTGATGGAAAAATGCTTTCCTTCGTAATCTTTTTCCTTGAGGAAGGGAAGACCGATGGCGCTCTGCCGGGTGTGGTGGGTCATTGTGTAGGAGACGAAGCCCGCCTGACATTCCTCTGCCACCTGTTCGACGATGGCCGTCTTTCCGATGCCCGGCGGTCCGATGAGCAGAATCGGGCGTTGGCGGACTCTGGGAATTCGATAGCCCTCGGGAGCGGTATAGGCGCGGAGCGTGCGCCGGATCTCCTCTTTTGCGTCTTTAATGTTCATATTGAAAAACCTCGTTTCCGGCCTGGTTTGTTTCCAGGCAGAGTTTTGTGATAAAAGCTGGGACCGGATAATTCAGAAAGGAAAAATCTGTGAAAACGAAAGCGGTCTCATAGGGCGGCGGGCTGGTCGGATAGATCCCGTCCCCGTCGGTGAAATAGAGAAGACCCTTCAGATGGGTGAGTTCCTTCTTTTCCTGAAGCTCTTTTACATAGGAAAAAACAGGAGTGAAATCCGTGCCGCCCCGGCCGAGAATACGGATTTTCCGGGAATTTTCCATCCATTCTTCCGCGGAATGGATGACGGTGTGGGACTGGATGGCGGAGTCGCACTGGATCAGGTGGACGTTCATCTTCTTAAAAAAGTTCTCGCTGGAAGAAAGGATCACCAGGGTTTCGGAGAGAAAACGGCTGACGGTCTCAAGGGAACAGGAGCCGGAGGTATCGATGGCGATGACCAGATCCTGGATTTTCGTGGAGTCCCGGTATTCGAGAGGCTCCAGAAAGAGAAGCTTTTCCGGACGGGAAAGACCGTAACAGTAGGGAATGTAGTCAAAACTGTCAAGATCTGCCTTTGTCTCCTCCCGGGTGATGGTGAAGCGTCTTAGATAGCGGCGGAAATCGTAGCTCCCCTTTTTCTCCAGCAGAAGCCATTCGATGCGGCTCCCGGGAGCTGCGCCGCGGCGGCTCTTTTTCCGGGGAGAGGGAGTGAGAGCGGAAAGAGAGAGAAGCTCCAGTGTTTTCCAAATCCGCTGAAGCTGCTCCGTACGGGCAGAAGAAGCCGTCTTCTGGGGAAAATCCGGGCTGGAAGTGCCGCTAGAACCAGAACTGTTACCACTGTCAGAAGGTGTTCCCGGAAAAAGATCGGAAGCCTCTGTGCCACCAGACCCCGTAAAAGAGCCAAAAACATCGTCTCCCTTGGAAAACCAGCGGCTGTGGTCATCCGCCTGGCAGGCAAGAAAGCCTTGCCTTTCTTCAGCTGGTAGCCCCGCCAGGAAAGAGTAAAACTTTTCGGCGCTTCGAGCTCCCGGCGGCAGTTTGACATAGATTTTCTGCCGCTCCGTCGCTTCGGGGCTTTCTGTGAGCAGATAAGTATCCACAAAATAAGAGGCGGCAAGATCAGCCGCCAGATTCCAGACCTCCTGTTCCACGGAAGCCTCTGGGAGAAAATGGAGAAAAAGCATATGGGTGAGGCTGTGGAGAAAGAGAAAATCCAGCCGGTTTTCAAGAAAAGCGTTCCGAAGCGCCGTTTTCTCATAATAGAAGCAGCTGCCGTCAGTTCCCATATTTTCACTTTCCTGAAAAGAGAGAAGAGAAAAGGCCGGAGCAAGAGCCGGGAACTGCTCTGTCAGCCGGACGGTCATGCAGGAAAGAATCTGCTGTTCAAGAGTTTTCAATGGACTGCCTCCTTAGAAATCGAGAGCAAAAGGATCTTTTGTTTCCTCCTCCGGGTCCAGCCGTTCCCGCTGCCGGAGTAGATAGACGGTCATTTCGGTTCGGCCGGCGTCGGCGGTTTTGAGGATGGCCTCCTGGTAAAGGGCATGGGTGAGAAAACCGCCCTCCGCCAGTTTTACCATTTCCTGGAACGAGCCGTCTTTGATGATCTGGAGCATGGCCGCCCGGCTCCGCTGCCGCAAAAATTTTTCATACCGTTCTTTGAGATCAGGCTCCGTCAGCTCACCGGAAAAATACCGGGAGATGGCGATGGAGAGCTTTCGGGGCTCCTGGGTTGTCGTTAAAAATGTTTCGTCTGCCTGCTGCATAATACCCTCCTTTGTCTGCTCTTATCCTATCACAAACGGGAGCTTCCGGTAAAGGGTGATTTTGCGGAAGAAAGGTCTGCCGCTGGAAAAAATGTCGGTTGACAAGGGGAGGGATACTGTTTATGCTTGTCTATACACGAACAAATGCGCGAGATGGAAAGGAGCCGATATGGGCGAAAAAATACTGGAAATCGAAGGAATTACGAAAAAATACAAAGATTTTAAGCTGGAGCCGGTGAGCTTTTCTCTAGAAGCCGGAAGACTTATGAGCGTTATGGGAGCTTACGGCGCGGGAAAGACGACGCTTTTTAAGCTTTTGACCGGACAGCTCCGGATGGACGAGGGAAACGTGATATTTTTTGAGAAAGGAGAGGTGCTGGAACACTGCGGGTTTGTTCCTGCGGAGGGCGGTTTCCCGGACTGCCTGAACGCGAAAGAGATCAGCCGGATCCTGAAGGGGTGTTATAAAAACTGGCAGGAGTCTTACTTTTTTGAACTGGCAGACCGGTTTTCCCTCTCTCTTACGAGGCCGTTGCGGGAACTTACCCGGGGAGCGGAGCAGAAGGTACGGATTCTTTCTGCCCTGGCCCATGAGCCGAAGCTTCTGATCCTGGATGAGCCCACGGCTGGCCTGGAGCTCGAGGACAAAGAGCTGGCTCTGAGCCTGTTTCAGGATTTTGCAAAAAAAGACGGCCAGGCCGTTCTGCTTTTCATGGAAAAAACAGCGGAGGCGGAGGCAATATCCGATGATCTGGCTTTTCTTTACAAAGGAAAACTGATCTTTGCGGAAGAAAAGGAAACCTTGAAAAAGCGCTATGGCTTTCTTACGGCCTCCGATGAGGAGCTGGAGAAAATTCCGCGGAGCGCCTGGAGAGGCATCTGCCGTACGGAGACTGGCGGCAGCCTGCTTTTTGAGAAGAGTCTTCTGCCTGAGGGCATGGAAGAAACGCTTCTTCTGGAAGCTCCTTCCCTGGAAAACATCATGCAGTATCTGACAAAGGAGGCGGTGAGACGATGAAGGCACTGTTATATAAGGATTTTCTGATGCTTCGGAAAAAAGGAAAGATGTTTTTGGGCTTTACCGTGATCTTTGCTCTCTTTGGCGTGGTGGAGGAAAACGTGTTTTTCTTCTCCCTTTTGAGCTGCCTCTATCCCTCCATGGCGGTGATAACGCTGCTGGGCCTGGAGGAGCAGGCAAAATGGGCAGGTTATGGCGTGCTTCTGCCCGTCTCCAGAAAGGTACAGACCGCGGAAAAATATCTGTTTTCCGTTTTGGGTCTTCTGGCGGGCATCCTCATCAACCTGATTTTCAATCTCGTTGGCGGAACCAATACGAGAGATTTTCTGGATGTGCTTCCGGTGATTCTCATCGTGGGTCTTCTCTTTGCAGCCTTTGAACTGCCGCTGATCTACAAGGTCGGCATAGGAAAGGCAAAACTGGGCTACCTGTTCCTAGCGGGGCTTGCCATCGCGGCCGTGGCCATTTTTACAAGGATCACGGGAGAAAATTCCGAGGCCTGGAGGATCGTCTTCTCCGGGGAGGTGCTCTGGGGCGGAGCCGCCGCTTCCTTCTGGCTTTTCCTGGTGTCGATGGTCTTTTCCATGAATATCTGTGAAAAAAAAGCCTATTAAAAGGAGGAAAAGCATGCGTTTTTTTCATATTTCTGATCTTCATATCGGTAAACAGCTCTATTCCTACAGTCTGCTTCCCGATCAACGGGCGGTTCTGCATGAGATCACGGAACGGGCAAAAGAGTATCATCCGGATGCGATTCTGATTGCGGGGGATGTTTTTGACCGCTCGATTCCCTCCGGGGAGGCCTATACGGTGCTGGATGAGTTCCTCACGGAGCTTTCCGACATCACGCCCCGGATTCCGGTGCTTCTCATCGCGGGAAACCACGACTCGGCGGAGAGGCTGAACTATGCCAGCGGTTTCCTTGAAAAGCATCAGATTCATATCGCGGTTTCCGCTCCGGAAAAAGAAGGAGAATATCTGAAAAAAGTGACTCTCACCGACGAATTTGGTCCGGTTCATTTCTACCTTCTTCCCTTTTTAAAACCGGCCTATGTACGCTCGCTGTTTCCGGGGGAAGAGATCAGCGACTATGAGACGGCGATTCGGCGGATCCTGGAACGGGAAGCGATTGATTTTTCCGGTAGGAATGTGCTCCTTTCCCACCAGTTTTATAAAAACGGCAGCACAAGTCCCGAGACCTCAGATTCCGAGCAGGTTTCCCTGAATGTAGGAGGCCTGGACAGCGTGGACGTTTCCCTCGTAGAAAATTTTGACTATGTGGCTCTGGGCCATATCCACGGCCCGCAGAAGGTGAAAGTACCCCACATCCGTTACTGCGGGACGCCGCTCAAGTATTCCCTCAGTGAGGAGTATCAGGAGAAATCCATCACAATGGTGACTTTGGGAGAAAAAGGAAGCGAACCCCTCATCGAAACACTGCCCCTTCATCCGCTACGAGATGTGCGCCGGGTGAAGGGCACGCTGGAAGAAGTGCTGAAAAAAGCGGAAGAGGAGGGCGCCTGCGATTTTGTCAGTGTGACTCTCACGGACGAAGAGGAGCTTTACCGGCCGGGCGAACGGCTCCAGAAGGCATACGAATACCTGCTGGAATACCGGATTGAGAACCGCAGGACCAGAAACTTTATGGAGGAGACGGAGAAAGACCTGAAAGTGGAGGATCCGCTGTCGGTATTTCGGACCTTCTATGAGGAAGTTCAGGGCGTTCCTCTGGATGAGAAGGAGGAGGCATTCATGAGTCGGATTCTGGAGAAAGCGAGGGAAGAGATATGAAGCCGTTGAAACTGACCTTATCTGCCTTCGGTTCCTACGGCGGGACGGAGGTCGTGGATTTTGAAGCCATCGGAAGCGGCATTTTTCTCATCACCGGGGACACCGGAGCGGGAAAGACCACGCTTTTTGACGCCATTACGTTCTGTCTTTTTGACGAGACCAGCGGCGGAAAGAGGGACGGCGAGATGATGCGGAGCCAGTATGCCTCCGATGAGACGTCGACCTATGTGGAATTTACGTTTCTGGCCGGAAAAGACCGCTACACGGTACGGAGAAATCCGGCCTACCAGCGGAAAAGCCGGCGAAAAAACAAGGACGGCATCTATGCCCTGACCCGGGAGGGCGCGGGCGTGGAGCTGACCCTTCCCGACGGCAGTATTTTTAAAGGAAAGATTCCGGAGACGAATAAAAAGATCGCCGAGATCGTAGGCCTGGATGCCAGCCAGTTCCTTCAGATCGCCATGATTGCCCAGGGCGATTTTCTGAGGCTTCTCCTGGCCCCGTCCAAGGAACGAAAAGAGATTTTCGGGAAAATTTTCAATACCCGGATCTATGGCAGGATTCAGGCGAAACTCCGGGAAGCGGCGGGAAACCTGGAGGAGGAGCTTTCGGAGAATCGGAAGGACTGTCTCCGGGAATTTGCCGCCCTTTCTGCTCTGCCGGAAAGCACTGAAGCGGAGGAACTTCAGAAATTGACGGAAAACGAGGAGCGCTGGGGGGAGAACGCCCAGGTGACCATCGAAGCGGTGCAGCAGGATTTTTCGGAAAAACTGGCCCTTCTCAAAGAGCAAAAAAAGACGGTGCAGGATGAAATTGGGAAAAAAGAACTTTATCAGGAGCTTCAGAGCCGGAAGATAAACTGCGGGGAACGGATGGCGGCCCATGAAAGCTGGATTCTGGAAAAAAAGCTGCAGGAACAGGAGCTCCGAAAAGCAGCGGAGGAGGCGGCGAAGGCGCTGGAAACCAGAGGCGCCCAGGTGGAAGCGGAGCTTCTTCGGATTCAGAGTCTCCTTCCGGACTATCAGGAGCTGGAAAATCTCGAAGGAAGGCTTAAAAAGGCGGAGGCGGACCGGAAAAAGCTGGAAAGTGCCAGTGATTTCTGGCAGGAAAAGCGAAAAGCCGGAAAAGAAGAGACGGAAGAACTCAAAAAAGTGCAGGAGTCCCTGGAAGGGACGGAAAAAGAGATCCCCGATCTGGAAAAACGCCTGCGGGAGCTGAGCCTTGCGCGGGAGGCCTGCACGGGCCTTCAGGAGCAGCAGGAGCTGCTTCTGGGCCTGGAAACTTCTTTGCGGAAGAAAAAAGCGGCCGCAGAGCAGGGGCTGGCCCTCTACAAAAAGCAGGCGGAGGAGTATAACAAGCTCTACACCTGTTTCCTGGCGGAGCAGGTAGGCCTGATCGCAGGTCAGCTGAAAGAGGGAGAACCCTGTCCGGTCTGCGGTTCCCGTGAGCATCCGTCCCCGGCGAAAGCAGTTCATCAGGATGTGACCCAGGAAAAGGTCGATGCGGCGAAGGAGCGGGCGGAGAGTCTCCAGCAGGAGCTGAACCGTCTGAAGGAAGGTTTCGTGGCGGAGAAACAGCGTTTCCAGGTGGAAAATGCCCATCTTCAGGAGGAGAGCGCCCGCTGGTTCACGGAGGCTCTCTCCTGGAAAAAGGAAGACCAGGAAAAACGCCGGGAAAAAGAACAGGTTCTTGACGATGAGAGTAAGGCTCTTAAGAAATGGCGGGAGGATCTTCTTAAGAAAAAGAAGCGCTGGGAGGCAGGAAAAGAGCGACTGAAGGTTCTGGAGAGTGAAACTGCCGTTCTGGAAGAAAAGCTGGAGAAAACCAGGGCGGAGCTTGAGAAGGCCCGGGTTTCCTGTGAGCTTGCCCGAAAGGAGCTGGAACTCAAGAGGAGCCGCCTTCCTTATCCGGAAAAACGAAAAGCCGAGGCCGTTTATCAGGCTCTTGATCAGGAAAAGCGGACGCTGAAAACGGAGGCAAACCGCTCGAAAGCTGCTCTGGATCAGCTTCTGGAGGAACGAAACCGGCACTTTGGAGCTCTGGAGAGCGAAAAGGAAGAGCAGAACCGGTTGAGAGAGGCTCTGGAAGCGGAGGAGAAGAAGGGAATCCTGCCGGAGACTCTTTCAGAGTTGAAAGAACGGAAAGAATCTCTGGAGGAGGAAGAGCGGGAGCTGGACCATCTTTACCGGAAAAATGAGGCCGCCGCAAAAGAGATCGCAGTTCTTCTGAAAAAACGGGAGGAACTGACGGAAACCTACGGTATGGTGGGGCGGCTTGACAGGACCGCCAACGGAAAACGCCGCCAGGCCGCAGGGCTGGATTTCCAGACCTATGTCCAGAGACGGTATTTCCAGGCCATCATCCATGAGGCCAACCGGCGGCTGGAGGTCATGACGGACCGGAAATTTTACCTCAAATGCCGGGATATCAGCGATCTGAAACTCCAGGGCGAGGTGGGGCTGGATCTGGACATCTACAGCTGTGTGACGGATTCCGTCCGGGATGTGCGGACCCTCTCCGGTGGCGAGTCTTTCATGGCGGCTCTGGCCATGGCTCTTGGCATGGCGGATATCGTCCAGCGGACTGCCGGAAAGGTAAGGCTGGACGCGATGTTCATCGACGAGGGCTTTGGTTCTCTGGATGAGGAATCCCGGGAACAGGCCATCCGGGTGCTCCAGGAGCTGGCAGGAGAGGAGCGGCAGGTGGGCATCATCTCCCATGTGGAGGAGCTGAAAAAGCAGCTGGACCGGAAACTTGTCATCCGAAAAGACCGGGAAGGAAGCCATATTTCTTTAAATATTCTGTGAAATTTTGATTAAAATGCCCAAATTTATTGACGTGTTTCGGCGGCTTTTGTATAATACTGATTACGGATTGTGAGAGTGCAAAGCACGGAACAATCCGTGTAATTACATAAAAGAATGAGGCATAACTATGAATGTATTGTTTTTTATAACACCGAAAAGCGAAGTGGCTTACCTTTATGAAGACTATTCTCTCCGCCAGGCCCTGGAAAAGATGGAGCATTACCGCTACAGCGCGATTCCCATCATCGACCGGAACGGCTGTTATGTGGGGACCATGACGGAGGGGGATTTCCTCTGGTATATCAAAGATCACAATATCATCGACCTGAAGGAAACGGAGAAGATTCCCTTGAAGAGCATCAAGAGACGCTGGCACAATGAGCCGGTGAATGTGGACTGCGAAATTGAGGATCTGATTTTGACCTCCATGAACCAGAATTTTGTTCCGGTCATCGATGACAATAAGATCTTCATCGGCATCATCCGGAGAAAAGATATCATCGCCTACTGCTATGACCGCTGTAAAGAAGCCGAAAAACACGGCGGGGACGAGGTATCACTTTAACGAATTGCAACTTGACAAAGGAAAGAATAGTTGCTAGAATACTGATAAATCATTACGAGGTGAAAAATCCATGAAAAAACGTGTGTTATCCCTGCTCGTGGACAATACCTCCGGCGTACTGAGCCGGATCGCTGGTCTTTTCAGCAGGAGAGGCTATAATATTGACAGTCTGACTGTCGGAGAGACGGCGGATCCCAGATATTCCCGTATGACTGTAGTGGTCAAGGGAGACCGGCAGATCCTGGATCAGATCACAAAGCAGCTGGCGAAGCTTGTGGATGTGGCAGATATCAAGACTCTGGAGGAAGGGGACTGCGTGGAGCGTGAGCTGGTACTCGTCAAGGTACGGGCAGATGCTACGAACCGTCAAGACATTATAGCCATCGCCAATATTTTCCGCGCGAATATCGTGGATGTGGCCCTGGATTCCCTGATCATTGAGCTGACAGGAAACCAAAACAAGCTGGAGGCTTTCCTGAAAATGCTGGAAGGCAATGAGATCCTGGAGCTGGCAAGAACCGGTATCACAGGTCTTTCCAGAGGTGCCGATGACATCCGGTACCTGTAATGATCGGTTGCTCCATTTGTTATCCCGGCAGGATCGGAATGCAGATAGATACAACATATAATAAATCTTTATACAATATGGAGGAATAGAACCATGGCATCTAAAATCTACTATCAGGAAGATTGTAATCTCTCTTTACTGGAAGGAAAGACCATCGCCATTATCGGTTATGGCAGCCAGGGACATGCACATGCTGAGAACCTGAAGGATTCCGGCTGCAACGTGATCGTAGGTCTTTACGAGGGAAGTAAATCCTGGGCAAAAGCTGAGGCACAGGGATTTAAAGTATATACCGCTGCAGAGGCAGCAAAAAAAGCTGATATCATCATGATCCTGATCAACGATGAGAAACAGGCTGATATGTATAAGAAAGATATCGAGCCGAACCTGGAAGAGGGCAACATGCTGATGTTCGCTCATGGCTTCAACATTCATTTTGGTTGCATCGTACCGCCGAAATACGTTGACGTTACCATGATCGCACCGAAGGCTCCGGGCCACACTGTAAGAAGTGAATACCAGGCTGGCAAAGGAACTCCCTGCCTGATCGCTGTTGAGCAGGATTACACCGGAAAAGCAAAAGATCTGGCACTGGCTTACGGCCTTGCTATCGGCGGCGCAAGAGCAGGTCTTCTGGAGACTACCTTCCGTACAGAGACTGAGACCGACCTCTTTGGTGAGCAGGCAGTTCTCTGCGGCGGCGTTGTAGCTCTGATGCAGGCTGGTTTCGAGACTCTGTGCGAGGCTGGTTACGATCCGAGAAACGCATACTTCGAGTGTATCCACGAGATGAAACTGATCGTAGATCTGATTTACCAGTCTGGTTTCGCCGGAATGAGATACTCCATCTCCAACACCGCTGAGTACGGCGATTACATCACCGGACCGAAGATCGTCACCGAGGAGACTAAGAAGACCATGAAGAAAATCCTGTCCGATATCCAGGATGGTACCTTCGCAAAAGACTTCCTGCTGGATATGAGCCCGGCTGGCCGTCAGGTTCACTTCAAGGCTATGAGAAAGAAAGCTTCCGAGCATCCCTCTGAGAAAGTCGGCGAGGAGATCCGTAAGCTGTACAGCTGGAACGGCGAGGAGAAACTGCTGGACAACTAATCCACAGTCGTGTTTCCTACATAGAAGATCATACCGGATCGCCATTTTACGGCGGTCCGGTTTTTTCTACTCTATAATTTTTTTAGTTGAAGAAACTTTTAAAAAAATTTGAAAAAAGTACTTGCATTTTCTGAGAAGGTGAGCTATAATAAGGAATGTCAAGAGGACATAACTTAACGGAGTATGGCGTAGCTTGGTAGCGCGCTCGGCTGGGGGCCGAGAGGTCGCAGGTTCAAATCCTGTTACTCCGACTATGAAGCTCTTATCACTGATGATTAGTGGTAGGGGCTTTTTTCGTGCGTTCAAAAACAGGTTTTGTTGATATTTTATACTTTCTTTATTGAATTCTCCCATCACCTGTGCTATTCTATAGAACATTAGACATCAAAACATTAGATATCTAATAAACGACAAAAACCGTCAGAACAAAACCAGGAGAGGAGGAAGAATAGATGAGCGACAGGGTGGAGCTGAAACACCTGGAGATGGAAAATCAGAAGTACCAGTTTCGTTATCTCAGAAATCAGCTCAACGAAAAGAAGTTATATAGGGGTGATCCACGCCTTTTGATGTATGTTTATTTTCATGACGGCAGGAAGCAGGCGGAAATCGCCAAAGGACTTTGTGTCAAACCGGCGAGCCTTACTGTCATGCTCCAGCGGATGGAGCAGGCCGGTCTTGTGAACAGGAAAAGTGATGAGCAGGATCAGCGGGTTCAGCGGGTCTACATCACAGAGCTGGGCCGGGAGACCAGCAAGAAAACCGTGGAACTCTTTCAGAAAGCGGTGAAAGGCTTTTTTGAAGGGGTGTCCGAGGAGGAGCTTGCGGTCTACCAGGGAGTTTTGGAAAAGGTAAAAGAAAATGTTCTGCGAATGCTGGATGAGACTTCCGGCAGTGAAACGGCAGAACAGGAAAGTGAGAGGACAACATGTTTAAGCTTGCAAAATATATAAAGAAATACACAGGAGTCATTTTGCTGATCATCGTTCTCCTGGTGATTCAGGCTAACTGTGATCTGTCCCTTCCGACCTATACTTCGAATATCGTCAATGTGGGAATCCAGCAGAGCGGTATTGAGGACGCGGTGGCGGATACGATCAGCAGTGATTCGATGGAACGGCTGTTTTTGTTTATGGATCAGGAAGACCAGGAGCTGGTGAAAGCCAATTATACAGAAGAAAACGGGATCTGGTCTCTGAATAAAATCAGTAAGAAGACGAGAGAAGAGCTGAATCAGGTTCTCGGGAAGCCCATGCTGGCGGTCTACGCTTTGACTTCCGGTTCCTCCGAGCTTGGTCTTGGAGGCGACGGGGCCATGCAGTTTCCGGAAGGAAGCGATCCCTTTGAGATTCTGAAAAATCTTCCGGAGGAACAGCTCGCTGCCACCAAGGAGAGTATGTACGAGAAAATGGATGCCATGCCGGACACGCTGATCACCCAGGGTTCCATTGCTTTTGTGAAAGCGGAATATGAGGAGCAGGGCATCGATCTCGACGCCTTCCAGAAGCATTATCTTCTGATGGCAGGCTTAAAGATGCTGGGCTTTGCCCTTCTGATCATGGTGATCTCCGTCGCTGTAGCCTTCCTTTCCTGCCGTCTGGCAGCGGGAACCGCCAGAACGCTCCGCGAGGGTGTCTTTACAAAGGTGGTTTCTTTTTCCAATAAGGAATTCGAGCATTTCTCCACGGCTTCCCTGATCACCAGAAGCACCAACGATATTCAGCAGGTGCAGATGGTGCTGATGCTGTTTTTCCGGATGGTTCTCTATGCGCCGATCCTGGGAATCGGCGGTGTGATCCATGCGCTGGAGACCAGCAGGAGCATGGCCTGGGTCATTCTTCTGGCCGTTGTTCTGGTGCTGGGCGTGGTGGCTGTGCTTTTTGCCATCACCCTTCCGCGGTTTAAAAAACTGCAGGACCTCATCGACCGCCTGAACCTGGTGACGAGAGAAATCCTTCAGGGAATCCCGGTCATCCGGGCCTTCAGCCGGGAAAAACACGAGGAGCAGCGTTTTGACAAGGCCAATAAAGACTTTATCAGCACGAACCTCTTTGTAAACCGTTGTATGACTTTCATGATGCCGATCATGATGCTGGTTATGAATGAGATTACCGTGCTCATCGTCTGGACCGGCTGCAAGGGCATCGATGCGGGAACCATGCAGGTGGGCGATATGATGGCTTATATCCAGTATACGATGATGATCATTATGTCCTTCCTGATGATCACGATGATGTCCATTATGCTGCCCCGTGCCTCTGTTTCTGCTGGCCGAATCAATGAGATTCTGGAGACCGAGGTGGTTCTTCGGGATCCGGAAAAAGAAGAGAAGGAGATCCCGGAGAAAAAAGGCGTGGTGGAGTTCCATCATGTATCCTTTACCTATCCGGGAGCGGAAGATCCGGTGCTTCATGACATCGATTTCACGGCGCGTCCCGGCGAGACCACAGCCATCATCGGAAGTACGGGCTGCGGTAAATCCACTGTGGTGAACCTGATTCCGCGTTTTTATGATGTGACCGAGGGCGAGATCCTTGTGGACGGCGTGGATGTGCGGAAGATGAGTCAGCATACGCTTCACAGCAAACTGGGCTATGTACCCCAGAAAGGAGTCCTTTTCTCAGGAACCATCGCCTCCAATATTGCCTACAGCAACGACGCTATGAGCGATGCCGATATTCATAAGGCAGCTGATATCGCCCAGGCCAGCGATTTCATCGAGGAAAAAGAGGAGCAGTACGATTCTCCGATCGCCCAGGGCGGTACCAACGTTTCAGGTGGCCAGAAGCAGCGTCTCTCCATTGCCCGCGCCATCGCCGGAAAGCCGGAGATTTACATTTTTGATGACAGCTTCTCTGCTCTGGACTATAAGACTGATGCGGCCCTTCGAAAGGCCTTAAAAGAGGAGACTGCGGACGCGACCACGATCATTGTGGCCCAGCGTATCAGCACGATTCTCCATGCAGAGCAGATCATCGTTCTGGATGAGGGACGGATCGCCGGTATCGGCACCCACAAAGAACTGTTAAAATCCTGCGAAGTTTACCATCAGATCGCGGCATCTCAGCTTTCAAAGGAGGAATTGGATCATGAGTAATCAAAGAGGCGGCATGGGCCGGATGGGCAGAGGAAGAATGTCCGGCGAAAAAGCCAAGGATTTTTACGCCAGCATGAAAAAACTGCTGAATTATATGAAACGTTACAAATTCCGTTTTCTTCTGATGATGGTCTTCGCGGTGGCCAGCACGGTGTTTTCCATCTGGGGACCAACGATCCTCGGCGACGCCACCACAGAGATTTTCAACGGCCTGGTGGCGAGGGTAAATGGAACAGGAAGCATTGATTTTGGAAAAGTGGGAGAGATCCTTCTCTTTCTGGCGGGGCTGTATCTTCTGAGCGCTTGCCTGAACTTCATTCAGGGCTTTATCATGACGGGAATCTCCAACGATGTGAGCTATAATCTCAGAAAAGATATTTCCGAGAAGATTCACCGGATGCCCCTAAAATATTTTGAGAGCCGTACCACAGGAGAGGTGCTTTCCCGGGTGACAAACGATATTGATACCCTCCAGCAGAGCCTGAACCAGAGTGTGACGCAGCTCATTACGTCTGTCACCACACTGATCGGCGTTTTCATCATGATGCTTCGGATCAGCGTTCTGATGACGGTTCTGGCGGTGCTGATCCTGCCGGTATCCATGGCTATTCTCAGCGTGGTTATGAAACATTCCCAGAAATATTTCCAGCAGCAGCAGGAATTTCTCGGAAATGTCAACGGTCAGGTGGAGGAGATCTACGGCGGCCATAACATCGTCAGAGTCTTCAATAAGGAGGAGACCGTGACAAAGACCTTCCGGGAGACCAACGAAAAGCTTTACCAGTCCGCCTGGAAATCCCAGTTTTTCTCCGGTATGATGATGCCCGTCATGCAGTTCGTGGGCAATATCGGTTATGTGATGGTGGCTCTGGTGGGCGGCTGGCAGGTCATCAGCGGTGCCATTGAAGTCGGTCAGATTCAGTCCTTTATCCAGTATATCAAGAGCTTTACCCAACCGGTTCAGCAGATCGCCCAGGTGACAAATATGCTCCAGTCCACGGCGGCGGCTTCCGAGCGTGTCTTTGAGTTCCTGGAGGAAAAAGAAGAGGAACAGACCGTGGAAAATCCGGTGAGACTGCAGAATCCGGAGGGTGAGGTAAGCTTTGAGCATATCAGCTTCGGTTATGATCCGGAGCAGATCATCATTCATGATTTCTCTGCCGAGGTTCATCAGGGCCAGAAGGTGGCCATCGTAGGTCCCACCGGAGCCGGAAAAACCACGCTGGTTAAACTGCTGATGCGTTTCTACGATGTCAACAACGGTTCCATCAAAGTGGACGGCCACGATGTCCGGAACTTCAACCGGGGAGATTTAAGAGAGCTTTTCGGTATGGTATTGCAGGATACCTGGCTTTTCAACGGCACGATCATGGAGAACATCCGTTACGGAAAACTGGATGCCACTGATGAGGAAGTCATCGCGGCGGCGAAGGCAGCCCATGCGGACAGCTTTATCCGGACGCTTCCCGGCGGCTATCAGATGGTCCTCAATGAGGAGACCAGCAATATTTCTCAGGGCCAGAAACAGCTTCTGACGATTGCCCGGGCCATTCTGGCGGACAATCCGATCCTGATTCTGGATGAGGCCACGAGCTCCGTCGATACGAGAACGGAAATTCAGATCCAGAAGGCCATGGATAACCTGATGAAAGGCAGAACGAGCTTCGTCATCGCCCATCGTCTTTCTACGATCCGCGATTCCGATCTGATCCTGGTTCTGAAGGATGGAAACATCATCGAGCAGGGCAATCACGAAGAACTGATGGCGAAGAAAGGCTTCTACGCAGACCTTTATAACAGTCAGTTCGCGAAAACGGCATAAAAAAAGAGACTTTCCAACCGGAAATAAAACCGGAAGGAAAGTCTTTTTATTTTAGGCAATCGGAGCGCAGGCCTTCTTCAGCCACTCGTTCTCGCTGTTGGTAAGATAGGGAGAAAGGGTCTCATAGACGGTAGAGTGGTACTGGTTCAGCCAGGAGAGCTCTGCCGGGGAAAGTTTCTTCGGATCGATGGCTTTCCGGTCGATGGGGCAGTAGGTGATGGGCTCGAAGCAGTAGAATTTACCGTACTCGGTTTCCATGGCTTCTTTGCAGAGAAGTTCGTTCTCGATACGGATACCGATCTTGTCGGTCTCGTAGATACCGGGCTCGTCGGTGACGGTCATGCCGGGAACGAAGGGAACCTGGCATCTGCCGTTGAGGGCCTGGGGACCTTCATGAACGGTTCCGACGAAGCCGACGCCGTGGCCGGTTCCGCAACGGTAATCCAGACCTCTCTCCCAGAACGGCTCACGGGCGGCGAGATCCAGAGCGATGCCTGGCATTTTTTCCTTAAATACGACCTTTGCCATATCGATATGTGAGCGGAGTACGAGGGTGAAGTAATCCTTCTCCTCCTCGGTGGGCTCGCCGAGAGCGTAGGTACGGGTGATGTCTGTAGTACCCTCCATATAGTGGCCGCCACAGTCTACGAGAAGGAAGCCTTCGGGCTTAAGGGTAGCGCAGTTTTCAGGAGTGGGATGATAGTGCATCATAGCTGCGTTGGGGCCGTAAGCGGCGATGGTTCCGAAGGACTCGCCGAGGGAAGCCTCCTGCTCCAGGCGGTAGTGGCGCATCATGGCATCCACATCGCACTCGGTTACGGTCTCTTTTCTTGCCATGCGGCCCTCAAGGTCGATGGCAAAACGGACCATGGCAACGCCGTCTTTTCTGTGGGCGATCTTCAGATTTTTGATCTCAGTCTCGCTCTTGACGCCTTTGAGATAAACGATGGGCTCTTTGCCTTCTTTTACCATAATGTTGGTATTTTCCTCCATGGCCTGATAGAGGGCATAGCTGAGGGAAGTTTTCTCGATGATGAAGGTGACGGGAGTCTTGATGGAACGGAGAGCGGCTGCTGTCTCCTCGTAGGGAGCGATAGCGAAGCCTTCTTTTTCCAGATATTCCTGTACGTCAGCGGGAACCCGGTCTTTGTTGATGAAGACGGTAGCGCTGTCCGGAAGCACCAGGGTAAAGCAGAGGGCGAAGGGAGTGAAAAGGATGTCATCTGCCCGGAGATTCAAAAGCCAGGCGGAGCTTTCCAGCTTTGTGGCAAGGTAAGCGTTGACACCTTCCTCCTTCAGGCTCTCACGAAGAGTGGCAAGCTTCTCGGAAGGAGTTTTTCCGGCGTAGGCAGCGTCCAGGATCCAGGCCTTGGTGGCGGGAGCGGCGGGACGTTCCTCGGTCCAGATTGGAGCGATGAGGTCTGCATTCTTCAAAGAAATTTCTTTTTCGGAAAAAGCTTTTTTCAGCTCTTCGGCAAAAGCGGTGCTGGTGATAACGCCGTCGATGCCCATGGTTCCTTTCTCGGGAAGCTCATCAGCCAGCCATTTTTCCACAGTAGGAACGCCGGGCTCGCCGATCTTCATAAGCTCGATGCCGCTTCCCTCCAGCTGATGCTCTGCCTGGATAAAATAGCGGCCGTCGGCCCAGAGAGCAGCTTTTTCGGAAGTGACAGCCAGGGTTCCGGCGGAACCGTTGAAGCCGGAGAACCAGCTTCTGGCTGCGTAGTGGTCAGGCAGATATTCGCTCATGTGAGGATCGGAAGAGGGGATGAGATAGCCGTCGATCCCTTCTTTTTTCATTAGGGCCTGAAGGGCCGCGATCTTTTCTTTTGCTTTCATGATACAATAACCTCTTTTCTTTAATATATGATGTCGGGGCCTGGGCAGTATAGCGTTTTCGAAATAACCAGATCATTGATTTGTCTGCAAATCCGATTGCACAGTTGAAAAAGCCTCAGCGTAGCCCGCTACGCCTGCGTTTTTTAACAGCACACTCGAATCTGTATCCTGCGTGAAAGGTCCAGTTATTTTCGAGACGTTATAATGCAGAACCTGGAACATTCTGAAAGTTAAATGGCTGTTCCTTTGCTGCTTTCCCGGAAGACTGCCTCTCTCCGCTCCATATGTTTCCGGAACACCAGCAAAAAGACGATGGTGGAAACGGTGGAGGCAGTGAGATCCGCGATGGGCTGGGCATAGAAGACTGTCGTGGCTTCCTTTCGGATCAGGGGCAGGATAAAGACCAGCACTACATAGAAGCTTTTCCGGAAAAGGGAGAGCGAGAGGGCTGTCTTGGTCCGCTCCATGGCGGTGAGGCCGTCCACCAGCACATACTGAAGGCTTAACGGGATGATGGCGAAAGTGAAAACGCCGATGGCCCAGACAGAGAGCCGGGAGATCTCCGCGTTGGAAGTAAAAAGACGGATAAAATGCACCGGCAGAAAGCGGGTCACGATAAACATAACGGTAGTAAAGGCAAAACAGAGGAGCAGGCTGTATTTCTCCGCATCCCGGACCCGCTTCGTGTTGGCTGCTCCGTAGTTGAAGCTGATGAGGGCCTGAGTGCCGCCGCTGATTCCCAGCATCGGTGAGGTAATGAGGAGCATATAGCTCTGAACGATTGTGGCGGTGGTGATGAGGAAATCTCCCTGGCTGCCGCCGTATTTCTGGAGCACCGTGTTGGTGGCGATGAGAAGCACGTTATCGGAGGCCAGAATCAGGAACGGGGAAAAACCGATAGCAAGGATTTTTTCCATGACCTTTCCACTGTACTGGCCGAAACTGATGCCGATGGGAACCTTTTTGGAAAAAGCCAGAAAGGCCAGGGCAAAGCTGCAGGAAAGAAACTGGGAAATGACCGTGGCCACGGCGGCTCCGGCGATTCCCATATTCAGGCCGAAGATGAACACCGGATCCAGGATAATGTTGCAGACCGTTCCGATGAGCACCGTGGTCATACCGATGACCGGGAAGCCCTGACAGTTGATGAAGTAGTTGAGCCCGACGGCCATGAGGGCAAAAAAGGTGCCGATGGTATAGATCGTAAGGTAGGTATTCGCGTAGGCGAAGGTCTGGTCACTGGCGCCGAACCAGCGGAGCAGCTGTCCTTTTATCATAAGAAACAGCACTGTGAGGACTGCGGAAAAAAGCGTCAGTAGAAGAAGCGAGTTGGAAAGGATCTGCCGGGCTTTTTTCATATTTCTCTCTCCCATGCGGATGGACATCTGGATGGAACCTCCCAGCCCCACCAGGGTACCGAAGGAGGAAAGGAGGGTGACGATGGGACCGCAGATGCCGGCTCCCGCCAGGGCCAGATCTCCGTATTCCGGAATGTGCCCGATGTACATGCGGTCGATGATGCTGTAAAGTACGTTTACAAACTGGGCTACCATCGTGGGAATGGCCAGTTTCAGAACCAGAGAAGGAACGCTGTCCCGTCCCAGGTCGTTTCCTGTTTTCATGTTGTGCCTGTCCTTCTTTCTCTTAATGTAAAAATGCTGGCTGATTATGCAAAGGTGATACCATGCAGATACAATATGCGCTTTGTACGGCATCACCACTATATCAGAAAAAGAAGAGAAATTCAATGGTTATCCCCTTGACATTTTTCCTTTCAGATGGTAAAGTAGTTTCAAGTTGATAGACGAAAATGCGATGAAGAGGAATAGTACGTTCCCACTGGATCACAGAGAGTTGCCGGCTGGTGGAAGGCAGCGGAAGGGAAGAGCGGAACTCGCCTCAGAGCGGCTGCCCCAAATTTTCCAATGAAAAAAGTAGACGCAGACGGATTCCCGGCCGTTATACGGGCAGGATATAAAGACAGCGCTTGTTGTCTCGTATCTGATGAGTGCATGGAGTTCCTCCATGAAAAAGAGTGGTACCGCGTAAGGCAGATGATAGGTCTTTCGTCTCTGAGTAGAGATGGAAGGCTTTTTTGTTTTGTCAACAAACTATAAGAGAAATTCAGTAAGGAGAATGAAAAAATGGGAATGAAAAATGTTGAAAAGTACACCCGCCAGTATTTTATGCCCCCGGTAGACTGCATGGACTGGGCAAAAAAAGATCACATTGAGAAAGCGCCGATCTGGTGCAGCGTGGACCTGCGCGACGGAAACCAGGCCCTCATCGTGCCGATGTCTCTGGAACAGAAGCTGGAATTTTTCAAACTCCTGGTTCGTATCGGTTTCAAAGAGATTGAGGTTGGTTTCCCGGCAGCTTCCGAGACAGAGTACCTGTTCTTAAGAACCCTGATTGAGAAAAATATGATCCCCGACGATGTGACCATCCAGGTACTGACCCAGGCCAGAGAGCACATCATCCGGAAAACCTTTGAGGCTCTTCAGGGCGTGAAGAAAGCCGTTGTTCATGTATACAATTCCACTTCCGTGGCTCAGCGTGAGCAGGTATTCAAAAAATCTAAAGAAGAGATCCTGAAAATCGCTGTGGACGGCGCAGAGCTTCTGAAAAAACTGACCGAGGAGTCCGACGGAAACTATTCCTTCGAGTACAGCCCGGAGAGCTTCACCGGTACAGAGATGGAGTACGCTCTGGAGGTCTGCAATGCCGTTCTGGACGTATGGCAGCCAACCCCGGATCATAAAGTCATCATCAACCTGCCCAGCACCGTGGAGCACTCCATGCCTCACGTTTATGCCAGCCAGGTAGAGTATATGAGCAAAAACCTGAAATACAGAGACAACGTTATCGTTTCCCTGCATCCCCACAACGACCGCGGCTGCGGCATCAGCGATGCCGAGATGGGAATTCTTGCAGGCGCTGATCGTATCGAGGGAACCCTTTTTGGAAACGGCGAGCGTACTGGTAACGTGGATATCGTGACATTGGCCATGAATATGTATTCCCAGGGCATTGATCCGGAGCTGGATTTCTCCGATATGCCGAAGATTTCTGCAGAGTACGAGGAGTACACCGGCATGCACATCGATATGAGAAGCCCCTACAGCGGAGCTCTTGTATTTGCAGCCTTCTCCGGTTCCCATCAGGATGCCATTGCCAAGGGCATGAAGATCTGGGACGAGCATCAGCACACCGGAAAATGGACTGTTCCCTATCTTCCGCTGGATCCAAAGGATATCGGAAGAGAGTACGAGGCAGACGTTATCCGTATCAACAGTCAGTCCGGAAAGGGCGGCATCGGCTATATTCTGGAGCAGAATTTCGGCCTGAATCTGCCGGCCAAGATGCGCGAGGCTATGGGCTACGCCACCAAGGACGTTTCCGACCATATGCACAAAGAGCTCAAACCTTCCGAGATCTTCGAGATCTTCAAGAAGAAATTCGAGGGTGTTACCACTCCGTTCCAGGTGACAGAGGCACACTTCAAACAGCATAACGGCATCATCGCCGAGGTAACGGTCCTTCAGAACGGCGTGGAGAAGAAAGCCATCGCTTCCGGAAACGGTCGTCTGGATGCAGTCAGCAACGCATTGAAAAAGCAGTTCCGTCTGGACTATACCCTGCAGACCTACCAGGAGCACGCCCTTGAGAAGAGCTCCAGTTCCAAAGCCATCGCCTATGTCGGCATCAACGACAAGGACGGCAAAGATTTCTGGGGCGCAGGTGTAAATCAGGATATCATCGTGGCTTCCATTGATGCTCTGGTGACTGCGATCAACAATATGCTGAATGAAGAAGCAGCAGAGTAAACTCACCTATTATATATAGAAGAAACACCTTCAACCGCCGGTTTTTGCCGGCGGTTTCTCTGTCTTTGGATTGCAAAAACGAACAGAATAGGGTAAAATGGGCGGGTGTAAACGGACTAGGATTAAGTACAGCGAAAGGAATGACAGAATTTTGGATGTAATCAAAAAGTATGGTGACTTTATCAAAAATACGACCCCGGAGCGCCCGGAGAGGGCGCGGAAACTGATTCGCCTGGGGCTGAAGGAGGAGGTGCTCCGCCATGGGCTTCTGCCGGATAAGGGGATGCCGAAGGCCTACACGAGGTTGAATCAGCTGGCCTTAAAGAGCGTGCTTTCTGCCCTGGAGCATCCGGAAAAGACCGTGTGGACCAATATTTTCGCTCCGGTGGAGCTTCTTCAGTGCTTTGGCTTGAGTTCTATTTCCATGGAGTGCCTCTCCTCGTTTTTCTCCGGTTTCACGGTGGAGGATTACTTTATCGACCAGGCTGAGAGCGTGGGAATCGCCGCTACGCTCTGCTCTTATCATAAAAATTTCATCGGCGGCGTGGATGCGGGGGTGGTGCCGAAGGCCCTGCTTTCCGTGACCACCTCCATGATCTGCGACGGAAACGTCAATACCTTCCGTTATCTGGAGGAAAAGCATCAGGTTCCCTCTTTCGTGCTGGATATTCCAGACGAGTATTCCGAGGACGCGGAGAACTATGTGGTGGAGCAGTTGAAGGAGCTCATCGGGGTGCTGGAGGAGCGCACCGGCAGAAAACTGGATCCGGAGGAGCTGAATCGAACTCTGGAGCGGGAAAATGAGTCTAAGCGGCTTTATCGCTCCTTCCTGAAAAAGCAGAGCCGGAAATACTATCCCAACACGATGACCCTTCATTTATATATGCTCTTTGCCACCCATCTGAACATCGGTTCAGAAGAGTGTCTGGAATTTTTCCAGAAGTTGGAGAAGGACATCGACAGTTATCCGGATTTCCACGGAAAAGGCGTCCTCTGGGTGCATCTGATGCCCTATTACCAGGAGACCCTCAAGGGCTATTTCAATTATCAGGAGAAGTATTATCTCAAAGCCTGCGAGATGAACCTCGATTATATGGAGGATCTGGACACGGCGCATCCTCTGAATGCTCTGGCGAGAAAAATGCTGAATAACCTGTACAACGGCCCGTATGAGCGGAAAATCAAGAGAGTTGCTGAACTGGTGGAGGAACTTCATGCCGATGCGGTCATTCATTTCTGTCACTGGGGCTGCAAGCAGTCTGCGGGAGGTGTTATGCTCCTGAAAGAAGAGATGCGAAAACGGGGCGTTCCCATGCTGATCCTGGACGGAGACGCCATGGACCGCCGGAACAGCCATGACGGCCAGATCAAGACCCGGCTGGAAGCTTTTCTAGAATTACTGGATCAGGAGGAGGAAAAAGAATGATCGGATATGTCTGTAAATATGCCCCTCTGGAAATTTTCGAGGCTATGGGAACGGAGACCGGCAGAATCCAGCCCCAGGTGACAAATTTTAACCAGGCGGATACCCTGATGCATCCCAACGTCTGCTCCTTTGCAAAGGCCGTGCTGGAGGAGGTCATGGGAAATGACGTCTACGAAGGCCTGGTACTCACCACCTGCTGCGACAGCATGCGGCGGCTCTATGACAATCTGAAGGAACAGTTTCCGAACAAATTTATCTATATCTGCGATGTGCCCCGGAAGGTCACGGGTCTTTCCGTGAAGGTCTATGAGAAATCTCTTCGCCGGATGATTGCGGCCTACGAGGAGTTCAGCGGCAAAACCTTTCAGGAGGATGCGCTTTTCAACCTGCTGGAGCGGAAAAAAGAGGCGGAGAAACTGAAAAAAACGCCGGAAAAGAAAAAGAAGAAAATCGGCCTGATGGGAGCCAGAGCCAGCGCGGGAGTCATCAACCTGCTGGAAAATCATGAGGCGGAGGTGCTTTTTGACCTCACCTGCACCGGCATCCAGCGGAAATTGGGAGCAAAAAAGGAGCAGGTTCTTTTCTCCTATGCGGAGTCTCTTTTGAATCAGATTCCCTGCATGCGGATGCAAAAAGCCGTGAACCGGGAAAATTATCTGGAAGGTTTCAAAGACGAGCTGGATGGAATTATCTACCATACGGTAAAATTCTGCGATAATTTCGGATATGAGTATGCCTGGTTAAAAGAGCGGATTGGCGTGCCTCTGCTTCTGGTGGAGACCGACGCCACCAAGCAGTGCGAGGGTCAGATCCGGACCCGGGTGGAGGCTTTTCTGGAGTCTCTGGATACGGAGGGTAAAAAAGTGACAGGACGGAAAAAGAGTATGGAGGACGGACATATGTATGTACTTGGTATTGACAGCGGTTCCACATCGACCAACGCGGTGATCATCAATGAGAAGGAGGAAATTCTGGCCTCCCATGTGATCCGCACAGGGGCAAAGAGCGGGGAGAGCGCGGAGCGGATTTTTCAGGAAGTTCTTGAAAAAGCTGGACTTGCGAAGGAAAATCTGGATCTTGTGGTCTCCACGGGGTACGGCCGCGTCAGCATTGATTTTGCGGATGAAAATATCACAGAGATCACCTGCCATGGCCGGGGAGCCCATTATTTTAATCCCTCGGTTCACACGATCCTGGATATTGGCGGCCAGGACAGCAAAGCCATCCATTTGAGCGACAGCGGGGAGGTGACGGACTTTGTCATGAACGACAAATGCGCCGCCGGCACCGGTCGTTTCCTGGAGATGATGGCCCGGACCCTGGAGATCGGCATCGACGAGCTGGGGCCCATTTCTCTCCAGTGGAAAGAAGATATCACGATCAGCAGCATGTGCTCTGTCTTTGCGGAATCGGAGGTCATCTCCCTGATTGCCAGAAACAAAGAGAAGCCGGATATCGCCCACGGCATCCACAAGGCCATCGCCAACAAGGCTGTTTCCCTCATGAAACGCGTGGGTCTGGAGGAAGGGTATATGATGACCGGAGGCGTGGCAAAAAATCCGGGCGTGGTCAAGGCGGTGGAAGAAAAACTGGGCGCTTCCCTCTATATCTGTGAGGAGCCGGAGATCGTAGGAGCCCTCGGAGCCGCTCTCTTAGGCCTGGAAGATCTTCAGAAAAAAGACTGAATCTGTCTTTGTGAGACGCACAGAAACACTGCTTACGGGAGCAAAAATCCGCTCGAAAATCGAAAATTTGACATAATATTTCAAAAATGTTACAACATATATTTCTTGCGTAACAAATGTCATAAACTGCCAGAAAACGCGGAAATAAAAGAAAAAGTCGATGAAAGTCGAAATTTTTCTTTGGGGAAATTGCTGTTTTTGAAAAATATGAATAGTCAGAACCAATGAAAAAAACGCTGTAAATTCAATAAAAATCATAAAAAGTGCATAAAATAAGGCAAAGGCTTAAAAATGCCTCTGAAATATGTTACAAAAATGTGAAATACCGCTTGACACGCACAGTTTTTTTCTCTATAATCTGGAATATCAAAAAAAGGAGTCCCGTACGGAACCCCTTATATTGAAAAAAATATGGAGGAAGAGGCTATGATGAGTTGGATTTGTGCGCTGCTTCAGGAATTGGCTTGCTTGTTTACGCGCACACTCGTCCGCGCTGTCAGGATGACGAAACGCCGCTACCGGGAATGTGCGGTGATCGTTTCTTTCGGCGTGGTGCTGGCCGTGATGGTATTTTGTGCCGGCAATTTCTCCGGGGGAGGTAAGAACAGGGTTTATGCAGTACAGAGTTCGGTTCAGGAAGAGGAAGCGGGAGCGGATTCTTCTGAGGAAGTGAAGGCCGGACTCATGGGGATCGTTGACAGTGTGGGCTGTATGGAGACATACGCCCGGGAAATTTCCTCTGTCAGCGTCCAGAACGGTTATGAGAACACGCTTGTAGGCACGTCGCGCGTGGAAAAAGGCGCGCTGAACCGCCAGAAGATGGCCGAGGAGCTGAAGAAGGTCAGCGGAGTTGGCTATTACGGACTCATGGAGATCCGGAACAACCAGATGCCAAAGCAGGACTATGACGCCCTCCTTCGGATTGTGGAAGCGGAAGCCACAGGCGGCGATTTAAAGAGCAAGGTTCTCATTGCCAATGTCGTTCTGAACCGGGTAAACGATGAACGTTTCCCGGACAGTATCTATGATGTGGTGTTCCAGTACGCTGGCGGATCGGCACAGTTTTCCCCTGTGGAGGACGGGCGGATCTACAGCGTGGAGATCACGGAAGATACGATTCAGGCCGTGGACCAGGCCCTGGAAGGGGAGGATTATTCCCAGGGCGCCCTCTTTTTCATGGCCCGCCAGAGTTCAGACAGCAGCAGCGTCGAATGGTTCGACAGCGAGCTGAAACCTCTGTTTTCTTACGGCGGTCATGAGTATTTTACATTTTAAGATAAGGGAATGACGTACCGAGAGACCGGGCAGGAGAAAATCCTGTCCGGTTTTTCTGTGGCGTACAAAAATACGTCCGGGAAAGATTTTTGGTTGTACAACCGGAGAAAGTGTGCTATAGTAAGTTCCAGCGATAAAGTAACGCGCAAAAAAGTGCGATCAGGAAGAGGAGAGAATGAGATGGAGCTTTTCTACAGCAGTACAAGAGACAAGGCAGAGAAAGTGACGGCGTCCCAGGCAATCTTACAGGGTCTGGCACAGGATGGAGGTTTATATGTTCCTTCTTATATCCCGGCGCTTTCGGTGGATATGGATGTTTTAAAGGATATGAGCTATCAGGAGACCGCTTATGAAGTCATGAGTCGTTTCCTGACAGATTTTTCGGAAAAGGAACTGAAGGATTGTATCGCGGCGGCCTACGATGAGAAATTCGATACGAAGGCCATCGCTCCTCTGAAAAAAGCCGGGGAGGCCTATTACCTGGAGCTGTTCCATGGAGCGACCATCGCCTTTAAGGATATGGCTCTTTCCATTCTTCCCCACCTGATGACCACGGCGGCGAAGAAAAATCAGGCCAAAGGCGAGATCGTAATCCTCACGGCCACCTCCGGAGACACCGGAAAAGCAGCTCTTGCAGGCTTTGCGGATGTGCCAGGAACCCGGATCATTGTTTTCTATCCGAAGAACGGCGTGAGTCCCGTACAGGAAAAACAGATGGTAACGCAGAAGGGAGCCAACACCTATGTGGTGGGTATTCACGGAAACTTCGACGATGCCCAGACCGGCGTGAAGAAACTTTTTGGTGATAAAGCTCTCAATGAGGAACTGAAGGAAGCGGGCTTCCGTTTCTCCTCCGCGAACTCCATCAACATCGGTCGGCTGGTGCCCCAGATCGTCTATTATGTTTACGCCTACGCAAAGCTCTACGGAGCCGGAACCCTGAAAAAGGGCGAGGCCATGAACGTGGTGGTTCCCACAGGAAACTTTGGAAATATCTTGGCTGCCTATTATGCGAAAGAGATGGGCGTGCCCATCGGAAAGCTCATCTGTGCTTCCAATGAGAACAAGGTGCTCTACGACTTCTTCCGTACAGGCTCCTATGACCGGAACCGGGAGTTTGTTCTCACCACCTCTCCTTCCATGGATATCCTGATTTCCAGCAATCTGGAGCGGCTGATTTACAAGATCGCCGGAGCGGATGATGCGAAGGATGCCGCTTTTATGAAGGAGCTCTCAGAGAAGGGCGTCTATACGATCTCCCCGGAGATGAAGGAAAAGCTTACTGATTTCTATGGCAATTATGCTTCTGAGGAGGAGACGGCCGCTGAGATCGCCCGGCTTTATAAAGAGGCGGATTACGTCATTGATACCCATACGGCAGTGGCTTCCGCCGTTTACCGGAAATACCGGCAGGAGACCGGGGATGAGGCTGTGACTGTCATCGCTTCTACGGCGAGCCCCTACAAATTTGCCAGAAGCGTCATGGACGCCATCGATAAGAAATATGATGTTCTGGATGATTTCGGTCTTGTGGACGAACTCTCCAGAATTTCCGGAACTGCCGTTCCGAAAGCGGTGGAGGAACTTCGTACCGCACCGGTTCTTCATGACACCGTTGTGGAAAAAGACGAGATGAAGTCCATCGTGAAAAAGATTTTGAATGTAAAATAAGTTTCATCACAAAAAGAAACAGCATTCCTTACGCTTTTGTAACTGCGGAGAGAATGCTGTTTCTTTTTGCTTTTTTACCGGTCCGTCAGAGGAACATAGGGCTGCCGTTTGGCAACGCTTTTGTAAGCGGGACGGATGATCTTACCGTTGTTGGCCAGCTCTTCGATGCGGTGTGCGCTCCAGCCGGCCACGCGGGCCACGGCGAACATGGGAGTGAAAAGCTCGGGCGGCAGATCCAGCATACTGTAGACGAAGCCGCTGTAGAAATCCACGTTGGCGCTGACGCCTTTGTAGATTTTCCGCTCCTCGCCGATGATGACAGGAGCCAGGCGCTCCACATTGGAGTAGAGACCAAATTCTTCCTCGCGGCCTTTTTCGGAAGCCAGGCTGTGGACGAAGGATTTGAGAATATTGGCACGGGGGTCGGAGATGGAGTAGACGGCGTGACCCATTCCGTAGATCAGACCTTGATGATCGAAAGCTTCCCGGTTTAAGAGAGCCCTTAAGTAGGCGGAAATCTCCTCCTCGTCGGTCCAGTCCTTCACGACTTTTTTCATATCCTCAAACATGCGGACAACTTTGATGTTGGCGCCGCCGTGTTTGGGGCCTTTTAAGGAGCCGAGGGAGGCGGCCATGGAAGAGTAGGTGTCCGTTCCGGAGGAAGTGACCACATGGGTGGTGAAGGTGGAGTTATTTCCGCCGCCGTGCTCCATGTGAAGGATCAGCACAAGATCCAGAATCCGGGCTTCCAGCTCCGTATATTTGCTGTCGGGCCGGAGAATGTGAAGGATATTCTCCGCCGTGGAAAGGCCGGGCACCGGGGGATGGATGAAAAGGCTGTTTCCGTCATGGTAATGGCTGTAGGCCTGATAGCCGTAGACGCTCAAGACCGGGAAAAGAGCGATGAGCTGGATGCACTGGCGCAGCACGTTGGGAAGGGAGGTATCGTCCGCCCGGTTGTCGTAGGCATAAAGAGTGAGGACGCTTCTGGCCAGTGTATTCATCATATCCTGGCTGGGGGCTTTTAAGATAATGTCCCGTACGAAACTTGTCGGGAGGGTCCGGTACTCTCCGATGAGGCGGGAAAAATCGGCCAGCTCTTTTTCATCGGGAAGGGAGCCGGAGAGCAGAAGATAGGCGATCTCCTCATAGCCGAACCGCTTGTCCCGGATCAGGCCGCCAACCAGATCCTGAATGTTGTAGCCGCGGTAGAAAAGACGGCCCTCGCAGGGGATCATGTCGTTATCCTCGATGGTGTAGGAGATGATTTCGGAAATATCCGTCAATCCGGCGAGAACGCCTTTTCCGCTGATATCGCGTAGCCCTCGCTTGACTTCATACTTTCGGTAAAGCTCCTCGTCGATGCGGTCAATGCTGGCGCATCTCTTTGCGAGGTTTAAAATTTCGGGGGTGATTTCTGAGTAAGTGTTCTGTTCGTTCATACTGTGTACCTCCTTACATTTTGGAGCTGCTTTGCAGCGGAGCAATTCGTAGACATCATTTTAGAGATATCATACCATAAAAAGTTCTTTTTGTGTGAAATTTTTACCAATTTGAATTTCTAGTTGCATTTAAACCAAGTCTGGAGTATACTAAGTGCATATCCTGAGATGTGCGACAATCCCTTTATTTTGAACCTACATTTTTTTGTCATGGGATTCCTATATCGGTACCTTTGATGTCATGCCGTCATTATGGAATGGAAGACAGAGATTCTACCTGCGGTTGCCCACCTAGCTCTGCTAGGACTCAAAATACGGGAAACGGCATTTTGGGATATTTTAAAGAAAAGTTACCGCATGAGGCATAAAAGCCTTGTGCGGTTTTTTATATTCTGATGTACATAAGCTGGAAAATATGCTAGAATGTAACTATTCAGAGCCAAGCAGATTTTTAGATAAAAGTGTGAGTCATGCTTGCATGAACGAACACTTTTGGCTGAAAATCTATTTGGCGAACAGCCACATCGAGATGAAGCGAAGCGGAATCGAGATGGGGGCTGAATAGTTACTTCATGAGAAAGGGGATTTTTCAGTTATGGGAATGACAAAAAGCGTATTTGGAAAAACTTCTAATGGGGAAGTGGTGCATCTGGTCACAGTCTCCAATCAGAAAGGCATGTCTATTGAGGTTCTGGACTACGGCGCTACGCTGGTGAGCGTCAATGTGCCGGATAAGGACGGACACACGGAGGACGTGGCTCTGGGCTATGACGATGTGCTGGATTATGAAAAAGGAGACGCGTATCTCGGAGCTACCGTCGGAAGATGCGGAAACCGTGTGGATCATGCAGAATTTTCCATCAATGGAAAAGAATACTTCATGGAAAAAAATGAAGGCGAGAACGTCTGCCACAGCGGTCCCAGATGCTACAGCCGCCGGATGTGGGATATGGAGCTTCTGGAGGAGGAGAACAGCGTGCGTTTCCATCTCGTGAGCCCGAATATGGACCAGGGCTTTCCAGGAACCTTTGAGGTGACTGTCACCTACACTCTCACAGAAGAAAATGAGCTGAAAATTCATTACAATGGTACCTGTGACCAGGATTCCCTGATCAATATGACGAACCACAGCTATTTCAATCTGCATGGTCAGGACAGCGGAAAAACCGTGGAGGATCATCTCGTATGGATCGACGCGGACAGCTTCACTCCGGTGCGCGAGGATCTGATCCCCACCGGCGAGATCCGTTCCGTGGAGGAAACTCCGCTGGATTTCCGTACGGCAAAAGAGTTGGGTAAGGATATCGCCGATCCCTACGAGCAGATGAAGATCGGTTCCGGCTATGACCACAACTTCGTGCTGAACCATTACGACGGAAAACTTCGCAGGGTGGCAGAGGTTAAGGAAGCGGAGAGCGGCCGAGTTATGGAGGTCTTCACGGATCTTCCGGCGATGCAGGTTTATTCCGGAAACTTCCTGGCAGGAGGTCCTGCAGGAAAGAACGGCGCCGTCTATGTAAAGAGAAGCGGTCTTGCCATGGAGACCCAGTACTGCCCGGATGCGATCCATCATGAGAATTTCGTAAGCCCCATCCTGAAGGCAGGAGAGGTCTACGATACCGTGACCATTTATAAATTCCACGCAGAATAATCAGGAGCATGTTTTCATCAAAACCGGATATACATGTAAAAGACAGGGCGGATCAACTGCTTTGACTGGAAAGGAGTACCGGTTTTGGGGAGACAGGCATGGAAAAAAGGTGCATTTCTGACAGTTTCACTTTTAAGTGCCGCTTTTTTCGGAAGACTGGAGCGGATCTCACGGACCGTCTATCTGGGGGAAACCGAAGAGCAGGAGCTTGTCCGGAAAACGGAGACAGAAAAAGAGCCGCCGGAAACGGCTGTTGAGACGATCATTGAGACAGAAACCGAGGAAACAGAAAAGCAGACAGAAGTGAAAAAAGAGACCGGCCGGATCCGCGTACTGATCCGGTCGGATGATTTTGCAGAGCTTTCTCATGAGGAGCTCCGGATCCTTTGCAAGGAGAAAGGGCTGCTTTTGGAAAAAGGGGAAGAAAAGCCGCTGGAAAAAGAGGAGGAACTTTTCTTTTCGGCAGAAGCTTCCCTGAAAACGGGAGAGAGCGTGATGCTCACCGGAAAAGACGGGGAGGGCTGTTTTTCTGTTTTGGGACTCAAACGGGGATACGAAGATCCTGTTTTTGAGGGGAGTCTTACGATTCTTCGGAGAAAAGAAGGTTTCCTTCTCATCAATGAACTGCCGCTGGAGAGCTATATCCGGAAGGTGATTCCCAGCGAAATGCCTTCCTCTTATCCTCTGGAGGCACTGAAGGCCCAGGCGGTCTGTGCCCGTACCTATGCGGTGAAGCAGATGGAAAATCACCGGATGGAGGAGGATATCCCTGCGGACGTGGATGACAGCGTCTCCTATCAGGTCTATAACAGCCAGCCTGAAAACGACAGATCCCGGCAGGCGGCCGAAGAGACCAAAGGCCTGGTGATGGCGAAAGATGGAAAACTGGTGGATGCCCTCTATTATTCGACCTCCTGCGGCCTGCAGCTCGATCAGGATCTTTCCCTGGAACCGGTTTTTGCCGCCTTTCTTTCTGTAAAGCATGAGGGAGACTATGAAAAAGACGAGCCCTGGTACCGCTGGAATGTCTATTTTCCTGTGGAACGGCTGGCGGAGCTGGCGGCGGAAAACGGATACGGGGAGATCGGGACCGTGACGGAACTGATTCCGGAGAAGCGGGAGAGTTCTGGCTGTCTTTCTGCTTTGACAATCCGGGGCAGTGCGGGAAATGCAGAAGTGGACGGCGAGTATGCCATCCGGAAATTTTTAAACCCGTCAGGACTTCAGGTGAATTTGAAAAACGGGAAAGCAGCTCCGGAACTCGGGATGCTTCCGAGCGCCTTTTTCTATCTGGTGCCCTCCTATGAGGGGGAAAAACTTCTGGGTTACGAGCTCATCGGCGGCGGTTACGGCCATGGCCGGGGCTTAAGTCAGAACGGAGCCAGGGGAATGGCAGAGAAAGGAAAGACCTTTTTAGAGATTTTAAAATATTACTATGGGGAGATCGAACTTCATGATGCGTTGGATACAGGAGATCAGAGCTTTATTAAAAAGGATCAGTAAAGCCCGGGTGGATGCCTATGCCGCTCAGTCGGCATTTTATCTTATCATGGGTTTTATTCCCTTTATCATGCTCCTTCTGACTCTGCTCCAGTATACGACGGTGACAAAAACTGATGCCATGGAGCTTCTGATGCAGATTTTTCCGGTTTCGTTCCAGAGATTTCTGGAAGATATTGTTTCGGAGATTTATGTGAAATCGACGACCGTAATGTCGCTCAGTGTGATCGCGGCGGTCTGGGCCTGCGGCAGAGGGGTTCTGGCTATCACGAACGGACTCAACTCCGTCAACGGGCTGGAAGAAACAAGAAATTATCTTTTCCGCCGGATCCGTTCCGGATTTTATGTGGTGATTCTTGTTCTCTCGATTGTGCTGGCGCTGGTGCTTTTTGTATTCGGAAATGCAGTTCATGATGTGCTGATTGACCGACTGACTTTCCTGCGAAAGTTTTCGGGGATGCTGATCTGGCTCCGTACGGCGGGCACGGTCATCGCCTTAAGCCTTCTCATGGCAGCCATGTATACGTTTCTGCCCAACCAGCCGAGAAAATTCCGAAGCCAGCTTCCGGGAGCAGCGGTGACAGCCTTGAGCTGGTCCCTTTTTTCCTATGCGTTTTCCATTTATCTGGAGCTTCGTTCCGATGCTGTGAGTATTTACGGAAGCCTGACCACCGTGGTCATGCTGATGCTGTGGCTCTATTTCTGCATGTGGCTGATCTTTTTCGGAGCTATGCTCAATGTGGTCATCGAAGAAAAAACTGGGAAGAGGTCTTGACAAAACCAATCCGGCGAGATAGAATGTTTGCAGTGTTACAGGCTATGATGGTGACAAGTAGGAGATTCATTTCCAGCAGAGAGGAAGAGTCAGCGGCTGAAAGCTTTTCCAGGTTCTTTGAACGATCCGAATTTCACACCGGAGCTTTTCTCCTGAAGCGACAGTAGGGAGAGACGTTTCATGCGCGTTAAGCATTTCAAGCGCCTGCCTATTTGGCGGGAAATCGGGTGGTACCGCGGAACTTTTATGGCTTCGTCCCTTTTACAGGGATGGAGCCTTTTTATTATACCAGGGCAGAAAGTTCAAAAAATTGTTCGTGCCTGCACGATAAGACTTTTGACTTTGGATCCCGCTTGTGGTAAACCCCAGAAAAAATAAAGGAGAGATTCATCATGATGAGAGAACAGTTGAAGGCCATCAGAGAAGAGGCAATCAAGCAGATTCAGGATTCCGGCAATCTGGACAAGCTCAACGATGTCCGGGTGGCATTTCTTGGAAAAAAGGGACAGCTGACTGCTGTTTTGAAAGGTATGAAGGATGTGGCACAGGAGGAGCGCCCGGTTGTAGGCCAGCTGGTAAACGATACCCGTGCTTCCATTGAGAAAGCTCTGGAGGAGACCAAAAAGAAACTCGAGGAAAAAGCCAGGGAAGAGCAGATGAAGAGAGAGGTCATCGACGTAACTCTCCCGGCCAAGAAGATCAATATGGGTCATCGTCATCCCAACAATATCGCGCTCGAAGAGGTTGAGCGGATTTTCGTCGGCATGGGCTATGAGATTATGGACGGCCCCGAGGTGGAGTACGACCTTTACAACTTCGAGAAACTGAACATTCCGGCAAACCATCCGGCAAAGGATGAGCAGGATACCTTCTATATAAATAAGGACATCGTGCTTCGTACCCAGACTTCTCCGGTACAGGCCCGTGTCATGGAGCAGGGCAAGCTTCCGATCCGTATGCTTTCCCCGGGACGTGTTTACCGTTCCGATGAGGTGGACGCTACCCATTCTCCTTCCTTCCATCAGATCGAGGGCCTGGTTGTAGACAAAGGCATCACCTTTGCAGACCTTAAAGGTACTCTGGCAGAGTTCGCGAAAGAGCTTTTCGGACCGGAGACCAAGACGAAATTCCGTCCCCATCACTTCCCCTTCACGGAGCCCAGCGCCGAGATGGATGTGACCTGCTTCAAATGCGGCGGAACCGGCTGCCGTTTCTGCAAGGGCAGCGGCTGGATTGAGATCCTCGGCTGCGGTATGGTTCATCCCCATGTATTTGAAATGTGCGGTATCGATCCTGAAGAATACACCGGCTTTGCTTTCGGCGTAGGTCTGGAGCGTATCGCACTTCTGAAATATGAGATTGACGACATGAGACTGCTGTACGAAAACGACATCCGTTTCCTGAAACAGTTCTGATAGGAGGAGAAGAAAAAATGAATACATCACTTTCCTGGATTAAGGCATATGTACCGGGGCTGGACGTGACAGCGCAGGAATACACCGACGCCATGACACTGACCGGTACCAAAGTGGAAACTTTTGAAAAACTGGACGCAGACCTGGACAAGATCGTCATCGGACAGATCCTTTCCATCGAGCGTCATCCGGATGCGGATAAGCTCATCATCTGCCAGGTAAATATCGGCGAGAAGACGATTCAGATCGTTACCGGCGCTCCTAACGTTCATGTGGGCGACAAGGTTCCGGTTGTGCTGGACGGCGGCCGTGTGGCAGGAGGCCATGACGGAAAGAAGACTCCGGGCGGCATCCCCATCAAAAAAGGAAAACTCCGCGGTATCGAGTCCGACGGTATGATGTGCTCCATCGAGGAACTGGGTTCCAGCAGAGATATGTATCCGGAAGCTCCGGAGTACGGCATCTACATTTTTCCGGAGGATGCAGTGGTAGGAGAGAGCGCAGTCAAGGCTCTTGGCCTGGATGACGTGGTTTTCGAGTATGAGATCACTTCCAACCGTGTGGACTGCTACAGCGTCATCGGTATTGCCCGTGAGGCAGCAGCTACCTTCCACAAAGAGTTCAAACCGCCCGTTGTCACCGCTACCGGAAACAGCGAGGACGTTCACGACTATGTGAAAGTTACCGTAAAGGATACCGACCTCTGCCCGCGTTACTGCGCGAGAGTCGTAAAAAATATCAAGATCGCTCCCTCTCCCGTATGGATGCAGAGAAGACTGGCTTCCAACGGAATCCGTCCGATCAACAACATCGTTGATATCACCAACTATGTGATGGAAGAGTACGGCCAGCCGATGCACGCTTATGATTATGACACCCTGGCAGGCCATGAGATCGTTGTCCGCCGGGCCGGAGCTGACGAGAAATTCGTAACCCTGGATGGTCAGGAGCGCACCATGGATGAGAACGTGCTGATGATCTGCGACGGTGAGAAAGCTGTTGGTATCGCAGGTATCATGGGTGGAGAAAACTCCATGATCACAGACGACGTCAAGACCATGATGTTTGAGGCAGCCTGCTTCGATGGCACCAACATCCGTCTCTCTGCAAAACGCATCGGTCTCCGTACGGACGCTTCCGGTAAGTTCGAGAAGGGCCTGGATCCCAACAATGCGGAGGATGCCATCAACCGTGCCTGCCAGCTGATCGAGGAGCTGGGCGCGGGTGAGGTAGTTGGCGGCATGGTAGACGTTTACACGAAGAAAAAAGAGCCGGTTCGCATTCCGTTCCAGCCGGAGCGCATCAACGCCCTTCTGGGAACCGATGTTTCCGAGGAGGATATGCTTTCTTACTTCAAGAAGATTGATCTCGGTTATGACGCTGAGAAGAGAGAGGTCATTGCACCGACCTTCCGTCATGACCTGTTCCGCATGGCTGATCTGGCTGAGGAGGTTGCCCGTTTCTACGGCTATGACAACATCCCGACCACCCTGCCGAAAGGAGAGTCTACCCTTGGTAAGCTTCCGTTCGAGGTGCGGATCGAGGGTATCGCAAGAGATGTGGCTGAGTTCTCCGGTTTCTCCGAGAGCATGAACTACTCCTTCGAGAGCCCGAAGGTATTTGATAAACTCCTGATTCCGGAAGACAGCGAGCTTCGGAAACCGATTGTGATTTCCAACCCTCTGGGTGAGGATTTCAGCGTGATGAGAACCCTGCCCCTGAACGGCATGCTTTCTTCCCTGGCTTTCAACTATAATCACAGAAATAAAAATGTCCGTCTCTATGAGCTGGCAAAGGTCTACCTTCCGAAGACACTTCCGCTGACCGAACTTCCGGACGAGCGGGTACAGTTCACCATGGGTATGTACGGCGAGGGTGACTTCTATGTGATGAAGGGTGTGGTAGAGGAGTTCTTCTCCAAAGCAGGCATCCGCGGCAAGATCAGTTATGATCCCAAGGCAGGCAAGACCTTCCTGCATCCGGGCCGTCAGGCAAACATCATCTACAACGGTGAGGTGATGGGTTATCTCGGTGAGATTCATCCCCAGGTAGCAGACAACTACGGTATCGGCGACAAGACCTATGTGGCAGTTCTTGACATGCCTGTTGTTGTGAAATATGCAGATTTCGACCGGAAATTCACCGGTATTGCCCGTTTCCCGGCAGTTACCAGAGACCTGAGCATGGTGGTTCCTCACGAGATTCTGGCAGGCGATATCGAGGATATGATCGTACAGCGCGGCGGCAAGATTCTCGAGAGCTATCAGCTCTTCGATGTATATGAAGGTTCCCAGATCAAGGCCGGTTATAAATCCATGGCTTATTCCGTGGTATTCCGTGCAAAAGACAAGACCCTGGAGGAGAGCGAGATCAATACAGCCATGAAGAAGATCCTGAACGGTCTTTCTTCCATGGGAATCGAGCTTCGTCAGTAAGGAAAATAAAAATGAATATCTATGTGATTCGACATGGTCAGACACCCTGGAACGTTGAAAGACGGCTCCAGGGTCGTTCTGACACTGACTTAAATGAAATTGGAAGAGAAATGGCCATAGAGACCGGTAAGGCTTTTCAGAAGGTACATTTTGACGTGGTCTTTACCAGCCCGCTGAAAAGGGCCAGAGAGACGGCGGAGCTTTTCCTAGGAGACCGGAAAGTTCCCGTCATCGAGGAGCCCAGAATTCAGGAGATCAGCTTCGGCGATTATGAGGGGCTGACCTGCGGAAAAGATAATTACAGCATTCCGGACCCGAATTTCAATGATTTTTTTGAGCATCCGGAGCACTACCAGACACCGCCAAACGGGGAAAGCCTGGAGGAACTGGGGGCCCGGACAAAAGCTTTTATGGAGGATATCATGCACCGGCCGGAGCTTCAGGACAAAACTGTTCTGGTATCCAGCCACGGCTGCGCCACCCGGGGAATCTTAAACAGCATCCGGAGTTTTGAGCTGGCTGATTTCTGGCATGGCGGCGTTCCGAAAAACTGCAGTGTGGCCCTGATCCATGTGGAAAATGGACAGCCTTCTCTGATTTATGAAAACCGTACGTTTTTGGAGGAAAAATGAAAACATCAGATTTTTACTATGATCTGCCCCAGGAACTCATCGCCCAGGATCCCCTGGAAGACCGTTCCGCGTCCAGACTGATGGTATTGGATAAGAAAACGGGAAAGATTCAGCATCATATTTTTAAGGAAATCGTCAATTATTTAAATCCCGGGGACTGCCTGGTCATCAACGATACGAAGGTGATCCCGGCAAGACTTTACGGAGCAAAGGTGGGAACCGACGCCAAGATCGAGGTGCTCCTTCTGAAACGGAAAGAGAACAATATCTGGGAGACGCTGGTGAAACCTGGAAAAAAGGCAAAGATCGGCACGAAGATTTCTTTCGGTGAAGGTCTTCTCATAGGAGAAGTCGTGGACATCGTGGAGGAAGGAAATCGTCTGATTCAGTTTACCTACGAGGGCATTTTCGAGGAGATTCTGGACAAACTGGGCCAGATGCCCCTGCCGCCCTATATCACCCATCAGCTGAAGGACAAGAACCGTTACCAGACCGTTTATGCAAAGCATGACGGCTCCGCGGCTGCTCCCACAGCAGGCCTTCATTTCACGCCGGAGCTTCTGGAGGAGATCAGGGCCAAGGGCGTCAATATCGCTCATGTCACTCTTCATGTGGGTCTTGGAACTTTCCGCCCCGTGAAGGTGGAGGATGTGACCCAGCACCATATGCACTCGGAGTTCTATGTGGTGGAGGAGGATCAGGCCGCTCTCATCAATGAGACAAAGAAAAAAGGCGGAAAGATCATTTCCGTCGGAACTACGAGCCTCCGTACGCTGGAGTCCGCCTCCACAGAGGACGGCATTCTGAAAGCCGGAAGCGGCTGGACCGATATTTTCATCTATCCCGGTTACCGGTTCAAGATCGTAGACCGCCTGATTACCAACTTCCACCTCCCGGAGTCCACCCTTATCATGCTGGTCTCCGCCCTGGCCGGAAAAGAACACATCATGGCAGCCTACGAGGAGGCTGTGAAGGATAAATACCGGTTCTTCTCTTTTGGGGATGCGATGTTTATAACGGAAGATGTAGAATAAGAAAAACGATAAATTTCCCTCTGGGCCGCCTGGAAATGGGCTGCCTGGGGGGATTTTCAGAATAGAAAGGAACCAAACAGTGGAATACACGCATAAGGTACAATATTACGAGACCGATCAGATGGGGATTGTGCATCATTCCAATTATATCCGCTGGTTTGAGGAGGCGCGGTCGGATGTGCTGGAGAAGGCCGGGATGGGGTATGATGTGATGGAGGCGGAGGGCGTGATCAGCCCGGTGCTGGAAGCCCATGCGGTCTATCGGAGCATGACCAGGTACGGGGAGCGGGTGAAGATCCGAATGAGGATCAAGGCTTATAACGGGATCAAACTTTCCATCGCTTACGAGGTGACGGATGTTGCGACAGGAGAGCTTCGCTGCACCGGGGAGACGGCGCACTGTTTTCTGGACCGGGACGGCAAGCCCCTGTCTCTGAAGCGGAAAAAGCCGGAAATGCATAAAATTTTTGAACAAATGATGGAAGCTTTATAAAAAAGAATGCCGGTGGGTGAGCAAAATCACTTGCTGGCATTCTTTTTTGACTCTTTTTATTCTTCCTCCATCTGCAAACTCTTCAGATCTTCATAGAATCCCGGATAACTGATATTCACACACTCAGCGTGCTTAATCTCCGTCTCGCCCTCAGCGGCCAGGCCGGCGATGGCGAAGGACATGGCGATGCGATGGTCCAGGTGGCTGTGAATCAGAGCGCCATGGAGAGGATGACCGCCCTCGATGATCATGCCGTCGTCGGTGGCTTCCACATGAGCGCCCATGGCTTTCAGATTGGAAACAACAGTGTCGATGCGGTTGGATTCTTTGACTTTCAGCTCCTGAGCATCCTTGATGACGGTCGTTCCTTCTGCGAAACAGGCAAGAACAGCCAGCACCGGAATCTCATCGATGAGAGCAGGAATCAGATCTCCGCCAATAACAGCGGCCTTTAAGGGACCGGATTTTACCAGAATATCGGCTACCGGTTCCGCATGCTCTTTCCTGCGGTTCCGCAGGCGGATATCTCCGCCCATGGCATGAACAGCCCGGAGAATACCGTCGCGGCTGTGGTTGACGCCCACATTGCGGATCAGTACCTGGGAATCCGGAACCAGAAGAGCGGCGGCGATGAAATAGGCAGCGGAAGAGATATCTCCCGGCACTTCTACTTTCTGGCCGATCAGATGCGGTTCGGGCTGGATCGTTGAGGTGGTACCCTCTGTGGTGATTTCGGCACCGAAATAACGGAGCATGAGTTCCGTGTGGTTTCTGGTGAGAGCGGACTCCGTCACGCTGGTGGGACCATCCGCATAGAGACCAGCCAGCAAAACGGCGGATTTTACCTGGGCGGATTTCATCGGCGTCTCATAGTGGATTCCTTTTAAGCTGCTTCCGGTGATGCGAAGGGGAAGGCAGCCGTTTCCGGGAAGACTCTCGATTTGGGCGCCCATCTGGGACAGCGGGGTGATGATCCGGTTCATGGGGCGTTTCTTAAGAGAATCGTCGCCGGTGAGGGTGGTCTCAAAAGTCTGCCCTGCGAGAATACCGGAGAGGAGTCTTGTAGTGGTTCCGCTGTTTCCCATATCCAGGGTTTCTTTCGGAGCCTGGAGGCCGTGAAGACCTTTTCCGTGGATCAGCAGCGTATCTTCTTTTTCTTCAATATCAATCCCCATGGCCTGAAAAGCACGGATGGTTGAAATACAGTCCGCTCCTTTCAGAAAATTGGTCACTTCCGTGGTTCCTTCTGCCAGGGAACCGAGCATGACAGCCCGGTGGGAGATGGATTTGTCGCCGGGAACGGTGATTTCTCCCCAGAGGGGAGCAGATTTTGTAAATTTCATAATGCAGCCCTTTCTAACGTTCATAGATGACGTAACGGTATTTCCGGAGAAGCTCCGCCGCTTTTTTCAGGGCAGGTTCTTCATAAAATTCCACATGAAGAACCGCTTCCTCAAATTCACGGTTGTGGACGATACCGATGTTTTTGATGCTGATGCCGTTGGTGGCGAGGATGGTAGCCAGAGCGGCGATTCCTCCGGCTTCATCCACCATATCGCAGTAGAGGGAATAGCTTTTCGGAAGAGAACCCTGGGAAGAATCGGAGATCGAATTCCGGTAGTCCCTAGACTCGGCGAAAAGATTATGGATTCCCTCTTTGTTCCGGTCTGTCAGTTCTTTTCGGATATCCTCAAGACTTTCGATATAACGGTTCAGCATGATGAGAATGTTGTCCCGGTTGGTGGCGCAGATCTGTTCCCACATCTCCGGAGAGGAGGAAGCAATTCGCGTGATATCCTTGAAACCTCCTGCGGCGATGGTTTTCATGGTCTGCTTCTTAGAATCGGAATTTTTCACCAGATTCACCAGGGAAGCGGCGATGAGATGGGGCAGGTGGCTGATAGCCGCCGTCGAAAGATCGTGTTCCTCGCAGCTTAAGATCAGCGGAAGGGCCTTCAGGGAAATGACCAGTTCTCTGTATTTTTCCACCAGAGCGGGATCGACCTCTTTTGTTGGGGTCAGGATATAGTAGGCATTTTCCAGAAGAATGCGTTTGGAATTTCTGATGCCGGTCTTCTCGGAACCTGCCATGGGGTGGCCTCCGATGAAAAAGCGGTTCAGCCCGTTTTTTTCCACAGCCGCGTGGATGTCCGTTTTCGTGCTTCCCACATCGGTGAGAATCATTCCTTCCTTAATATAAGGCTTCAAAAGCGGCAGGCAGGAGGCGTTGGTCTCCACCGGCGCGCAGAGGAAAATGTAATCGCAGGAAGCAAAGGCCTCATTGATGGAAGGAAGGGCCTCGTCGATGATGCCTTCCTCCAGGGCATAATCCAGAGTGGAACGGCTCCTGTTAAAGGCCAGGATGCGGCAGTCCGGATAATAATATTTCATGGCTCTGACAATGGAGCCGCCGATGAGTCCGAGGCCGATAAAACCGGCCGTAAAGGAACTCATGAGAACTCCCTTCCCTCTAACTTCGCATAGGCATCCAGCATTTTTGCCAGCTCATCAAACTGGGGCAGGGTCAGAGACTGAGGGCCATCGGAGAGGGCGCAGGCCGGATTGTTGTGGGTCTCTACCATAATACCGTCGGCTCCGGCTGCGATGGCGCATTTTGCGAGGGGTGCAACATAGGCGCGGACGCCGGTGGCGTGGCTGGGATCTACGATAATCGGCAGATGGGATTTGGAACGGATCACCGGAACGGCGCTGATGTCGAGGGTGTTTCTGGTGGCAGTCTCGTAGGTGCGGATGCCGCGCTCACAGAGGACAACATTCGGATTTCCCTCAGCCATGATGTACTCTGCGGCATTGAGCCATTCGTCGATGGTGGCAGCCATACCTCGCTTTAAGAGAACCGGATGACCGGAACGACCAACCTCCCGGAGAAGCTGGAAGTTCTGCATATTCCGGGCTCCGACCTGAACCATATCTACATATTTAATAGCTGCCTCAAGGGAGGAAGTGCTGATGACTTCGCAGATTGTGGCAAGTCCGGTCTCCTCGCTGGCTTCTTTCATGTAGCGGAGGCCTTCCTCCTCAAGACCCTGGAAGGAGTAGGGGGAAGTGCGGGGCTTGTAGGCGCCGCCGCGGAGAATCGTAGCACCGGATTTTTTCACAGCTCTGGCGATGGTCATAAGCTGCTCCTCGGACTCGATGGCACAGGGGCCTGCCATGATTGTGAGATTGTTCGGGCCGATCTCGGTATTGCCTACCTTTACAATGCTGGGTTCCGGATGGAATTTCCGGTTGGAAAGCTTGTAGCTCTCGGTGACGGGAACGATGTGATCCACGTCAGGCAGAAGCTCCAGGTTTTTGCCCGAGAGTTTTTTCTTGTCGCCAACCACGCCGATGATCGTGACTTCCTCGCCCTGGGAGAGATGTGCGGTGAGACCGTTGTTTTCAATAAAATGCTTTACTTCCTGGACGTGTTCGGAAGAAGCATGGGGTTTCATTACGATAATCATATATTTTTCATCCTTTTCATCTTTTTTATGCAGCAGGTGAAACAGAAAAAAATCATCCGCCACAGCCTTCACTCATTGTACTATCAGTGGATTCTCCTGTCAATACTTTATGACTTTAAAGTGCAAAAAATATCACCCGCGGGTGAACTGTCACAAAAGAAGTTCATTTTGCCAAAAAAATTTCAAAAACTCCTTGTTAAAATTGAATAAAGTAGTTGAAATTTATTTGATTTTTTAGTACAATATACCCATACACGAAATATTCCGTTTCAGCAAGGGAAATATTTCAAAAGGCATTACAAAACTAACTAGTATTGGAGGAATATCGTATGAAAGTGTACACAACAGACAGAATTCGTAACGTGGTGGTTCTGGGACACGGTGGTTCCGGTAAGACCAGCCTGGTAGAGGCATTGGCATACATGGGAGGCATCACCAGCCGCCTGGGCAGCGTGGCAGAAGGAAATACGATCAGCGATTTTGATAAAGAAGAGATCAAACGTAAATTCTCAATCAATACATCTGTAGTACCGGTGATCTGGGGAGACATCAAGCTGAACATTCTGGATACACCAGGTTATTTTGATTTTGTGGGTGAGGCAGAGGAAGCAGCATCCGCAGCAGACGCAGCCATCATCGTGGTTTCCGGTAAGAACGGCGTGGAAGTAGGAACCCAGAAGGCCTGGGAGCTCTGCGAGAAGTATAAACTTCCGAGAATGTTCTATGTGAGCAACATGGATGTGGACAATGCCAGCTTCCGTCAGGTAGTGGAGGATCTGACTGAATTATATGGAAAGAAGATCGCTCCGATCCATCTTCCGATCCGTGAGAACGAGCAGTTTGTCGGCTATGTAAACGTTGTGAAGAAGAAAGGCCGCCGTTATCTGCCCAAAGGTCAGAAGGAAGAGTGCCCGATTCCTTCCTATTCTGAAGAATATCTGGAGAAATACCGCGAGCTTCTTCTTGAGGCAGTGGCTGAGACCAGCGAAGACTTTATGGACCGTTATTTCAACGGAGAAGAGTTCTCCGTACCCGAGATTCTCATGGCTCTGACCGCTGATGTGGACGACGGAACCATCGTACCGGTAACCTTAGGTTCCAGCACCCAGCTCAAAGGTATCGCGAACCTCCTGGATGATATGGTTCAGTACTTCCCGAAACCCAACGACAGAAAGAAAGCAGGTATCCTGACCAAGAGCAACGAAGTCTTTGAGGCAGATTATGATTTCGCAAAATCGAAGTCTGCTCAGATCTTCAAGACCATTGTGGATCCCTTCATCGGTAAATATTCTCTCATCAAGGTCTGCTCCGGTGTTATCAAGAACGATGATGCCCTTTACAATGTGACCAAAGAGACAGAGGAAAAACTCAGCAAACTGTATGTGTTTGAAGGAAGCCGCACCGTTGAGGTTCCGGAGCTTCATGCAGGCGATATCGGAGCTATCGGAAAACTGGATGCGAAGACGGGCGATACCCTTTCTTCCAAGAATAACCCGATCCAGTACGGCAGACCGGATCTTCCGACCCCCTATACATACAAACGCTACTACGCAAAGAACAAGAGCGATGACGACAAAGTAGCTCAGGCTCTGGCCAAGATCATGCAGGAAGACCTGACCATGAAGGCTGTCAACGATTCTGAGAACCGTCAGACATTGCTCTATGGTATGGGCGACCAGCATCTGGATATTATCATCAGCAAGATCCTCACCAAATATAAGATTGAGGTAGAGCTGGTAAAACCGAAAGTAGCTTTCCGCGAGACGATCCGCAAGAATGCAGATGTGGAAGCAAAATATAAGAAACAGTCCGGCGGCCATGGCCAGTACGGTCATGTAAAGATGCGCTTTGAGCCCTCAGGCGATCTGGATACTCCCTATGTATTTGAGCAGGAGGTTGTAGGCGGAGCTGTTCCGAAGAACTACTTCCCGGCAGTAGAAAAAGGAATCCAGGAGTCTGTTCAGAGAGGACCTCTGGCTGCATATCCGGTAGTTGGTGTGAAGGCAGTTCTCTACGATGGTTCCTATCATCCGGTAGACTCCTCCGAGATGGCCTTCAAGACCGCAGCAATCATGGCCTTCAAGAAAGGCTTCATGGAAGCTTCTCCGGTACTCCTTGAGCCGATCTCTTCCCTGAAAGTCATCGTTCCGGATAAATATACCGGTGATGTGATGGGTGATCTGAACAAACGTCGCGGTCGTGTGCTGGGTATGAACCCGGATCACAAGGGAAATCAGATCATCGAAGCTGATATTCCGACCATGGAGCTCTACGGATATTCCACTACTCTTCGTGCGATGACCGGTGGAAGCGGAGACTTCTCCTACGAGTTCGCCCGTTATGAGCAGGCTCCTTCCGATATTCAGAAGAAGGAAGTGGAAGAGAGAGCAAGCAAAGTAAATAATAATGTAGAGTAAGAGATAGAAAGAAGGCATCCGGTGAAAACTCTCACCGGATGTTTTCCGGCTCGGGAGAAGGGCCGGTTTTCAGGGAGGAACGAATGGAAAAAAGAAAAGAATTTCTGGTATGTATTGATTCTGACGGCTGTGTCATGGACACGATGGATCTGAAACATGACAAATGTCTGGCGCCCTGCATGCTGATGGTGTGGGATCTGGGAAAATATAAGATCGAACTGACTGCGCGGTGGAGGGAGATCAATCTCTACAGTCTGGATCGGGGAACAAACCGTTTCCGGGGGCTGGCAAAAATGCTGAAGGAAGTCAATGAAAACTATAAGAGAGTGGAAGGCCTGGCCGGTTATGTTCACTGGGTTTCCACAGCGGAAGAGCTTTCAGACGAGAGTCTGAAGGAAGCTTACGAGGAGACCGGAAATGAGTGTATGCGAAAAGCGCTGGCCTGGTCCGAGCTGGTAAACGGCTCCATGAGTTTCATGCATGGCGGCGAGGTACAGGCTTTTGAAGGTGTGCATGAGGTCTTGGGTGAGATCGCGAAAATGGCAGATATCGCGGTGGTTTCTGCCGGCGGAAGCGCGGAGGTTCAGAAAGACTGGGAAGAGAATGGCCTTGATTCCTATGTGGAAGAGTTTCTCACCCAGGAGGGCGGAGAGAAAGACGTCCTTGTGGAGAAACTTCTGGAGTGCGGTTATGACAAAGACCATGTGCTCATGATCGGCGATGCTCCCTCTGATCTGGAAGCGGCAGGAAGAAACGGCATCCTGTTCTATCCGATTCTGGTAAGATACGAGGAAGAGTCCTGGAGAAAATTTCTTCAGGGAGCCTGGGAGAAATTTATCGCTCTGAATTATCGCGGTACTTTCCAGCGCCAGGTAAACCAGGAGTTCCTGAATAACTTTTAAGCATAAAAAATACAGCCCGCAAGAGCTGTATTTTTTTATGCTTTTCTCAGGTAAGAAAGTTTTATGCCTCGGAACCGGTCTCGGAAGCTGCTTCCGTAGCCGCTTCTGTGTCTGCATCCACGATTTCCGTTTCTGCCTCATCATCCAGGGAGAGATCGACCACATCTTCGTCGGAATAGGTTTCGCCTTCGTCGTATTCCTGATAATACTCATCTTCGCTGACTTCTGTGACCTTCGCGTTATCCAGCAGGAATTTCTGAACCTTTTCCCGGAGAAGTTCATCCATGACGCTCTCTTTGGAATATGTGGATTCAAATTCTTCCACGCTGCTCATGCCGTAGGTGTCCAGGTTGTTTTCCACATACTGAGTGTACTCGTCGTCGGAAACGGTGATTTTTTCTTTCTCGGCGATGGAGGTCACAACCATATCCTCATAGACCATGCTCTCCACAGCGGCTTTGATTTCCTCGTCGGTGCCCTCGAAATCGGAGACATCCAGGCCGAGCATCTCGGCATAAGCCTGATTGGTCTGATCGTAGAGATCTTTGCACTCATTGTAGAGGTTATCGGGATAGCCCTTGAAGGTACTGTTTTCCACCACCTGAGTGAGAGCGTCGCTGCCGGCCATGTACTCGTTGTTTTCCTCTGCGGAAGCTTCCAGAGTCTTTTTCAGGTCTTCCTTGTAGGCATCAACGGTGTCAAAATCGGAGATGGAAGCTACAAACTCATCGGTAAGCTCCGGACGGTTCACCTCGGAAACGGTGTTGACGGTGAGGGTCACCTGGATGGACTGGCCTGCCAGGGTATCGTCGAAATAGTAATCTTCGGGGATTGTAAGATCCATCTCTTTGGTGTCTCCGGCTTTCATGCCGATGATCTGGCTTTCTGCATCCTGGAGAATATCGCCTTCCAGATAGCCGGCGCCAAGCTGGATATCCACGTCTTCGCCGCTGCCGCCGTCAAAATCTTCTCCGTCCATTGTGGAACTGTAGGTGATATTGACCATATCGCCGTCCTCAGCTGCACGGTCTACCTCGTTGTACTCGGTGCTGTCGTCCAGGGTGTAGGAGATTTCCTGCTCGATGTCATCATCGGTGATCTCTGTCTTGATCTTACTGACTTCCAGGCCTTTGTACTCGCCGAGGGTCATGTATTTTCCGTAGGTGGAGGAAGAAGAGCAGCCTCCGAGAAGGAGTGCTGTGGCACAGGTAACTCCGAGGGCATATGAAATGCGTTTTTTCATGTGTCTGATTCCTTTCCGGGTTCTTACAAACCCTGTTAGTGACCTAAGTATAACACAAAAATGTGAAAAAGGTATGTAAAAAAGAAAAAATACTTTAAAAATGAATTTACCTATGATATAATGACAAAAGTTAAGAAAAAAGGAGGCTAGAGAAATGAAACACATCAAGACCTTAAATACAGAAAGACTTCAGAACACCTTAAAGAAGGGTGGCTGCGGTGAGTGCCAGACTTCCTGCCAGTCCGCATGTAAGACTTCCTGTACAGTAGGAAACCAGAGCTGCGAAAACAATAAATAATTAGAAAAACGCGAGATAGGCAGCGGACCTTACGTTCGCTGCTTATTGCTTGAAAGGGGTTAAATGAATCGTGGTCCATCGGTATAAAAATAATGGATACAACATTGTGCTGGATGTAAACAGCGGCGCGGTTCATGTGGTTGATGATATTGTTTATGACGTGATTCCATATCTGGAGCAGGATGGAGAGACTCCTGCATCCATCCGGGACAGCCTTGCAGGGAAATACCCGGAAGAAGAAATCAAGGCTGCCATGGATGAATGTCAGGAGCTGAAAGAAAACGGACTTCTTTTTACGGAGGACCGTTACCGTCCGGCTATTGAGGACTTTAAAAAACGTCCTACCGTGGTAAAAGCTCTGTGTTTACATATCGCACATGACTGTAATCTTGCCTGTCAGTATTGCTTTGCAGAAGAAGGAGAATATCATGGCCGCCGGGCTCTCATGAGCTTTGAGGTGGGCAAGAAGGCTCTGGATTTCCTGATTGCCAATTCAGGAAGCCGCCGGAACCTGGAGGTAGACTTCTTTGGCGGCGAGCCACTGATGAACTGGCAGGTAGTAAAGGATCTTGTCCGTTACGGGCGTGAGCAGGAGAAGATCCACAATAAGAATTTCCGTTTTACCCTGACGACGAACGGTGTGCTCCTCAACGATGAAGTGATGGAGTTCTGTAACCGTGAGATGGGTAATGTGGTTTTAAGTCTGGACGGAAGAAAGGAAGTTCACGATAAGATGCGTCCCTTCCGCAACGGAAAAGGAAGCTATGATCTGATCGTTCCGAAATTCCAGAAATTCTCCGACAGCAGAAACCAGCAGAAATACTATGTGAGAGGTACCTTTACCCATTACAATCTCGACTTTTCCGAGGATGTCCTGCATTATGCGGATCTCGGCTTCAAGCAGGTTTCCATGGAACCTGTGGTTGCTCAGCCGGAGGACGATTACGCCATCCGCGAGGAGGATATTCCGAAGATCTGTGAAGAGTACGACAAATTGGCGAAAGAGATGATCAAGAGAGAGAAGGAAGGCAGAGGCTTCAATTTCTTCCATTTCATGATCGATCTTTCCGGCGGTCCCTGCGTCTACAAGCGGCTTTCCGGCTGTGGCTCAGGAACCGAGTATCTGGCAGTTACCCCCTGGGGCGATTTTTATCCCTGCCATCAGTTCGTCGGAAACGAGAAATTCCTTCTGGGCAACGTGGACACGGGAATCGTTCATACGGAGATTCAGGACGAATTCAAGTGCTGCAACGTCTATGCCAAGGAAAAATGTCAGAAATGCTTTGCCAGATTCTATTGCAGCGGAGGCTGTGCTGCTAATTCCTATAACTTCCATGGTTCCATCAACGATGCCTATGACATCGGCTGTGAGCTCGAGCGCAAGAGAGTGGAGTGCGCGATTATGATCAAAGCCGCCCTGGCGGATGAAGAAAAAGGAGAATAAAGCCATGAAGAAAAACAAAGCGATCGCTGTTGTGATCGTCACAGCCCTGTTCCTGGGACTTCTGACCTTTACCGCAGCAGTTGGATTCGGACCTACGGGCACCGGCTCCGCGAAAAACATCAATACCGGTCTGGATCTGGCCGGCGGTGTAAGTATTACCTACCAGGCAGTCGGAGATGAGACACCGACCCAGGAACAGATGAACGACACGGTCTATAAGCTGCAGCAGCGTGTGGACAGCTACAGCACAGAGGCTCAGGTTTACCAGGAAGGCTCTGACCGTATTAACATCGAGATCCCCGGCGTGTCCGATGCCAACGCAATCCTCGAAGAGTTGGGTAAACCCGGTTCCCTGGAGTTCCAGCTGACAGACGGAACCGTTGTTCTGGATGGTTCTGAGGTTGCTTCCGCAGAGGCGGGCGTTCAGCAGGACAGCATGAAAAACAAAGAGTGGGTCGTACAGCTGACCCTGACCGACGAGGGTGCGAAGGCTTTCGCTGACGCCACCAGCGCAAATGTTGGAAAACAGATCTCCATCGTTTATGATGGTGAGGTCATCAGTTCCCCGAGAGTCAACGAGGCCATCACAGACGGCAGCGCAGTCATTAGTGGTATGGCAGGCCAGAGCGAAGCTGAGAAGCTTGCTTCCTCCATCCGTATCGGTTCCCTTTCTCTGAAGCTGGAAGAGCTCCGTTCCCAGGTGGTAGGCGCACAGCTCGGTGAGGAGGCCATCCACACCAGCCTGATCGCAGGCGCCATCGGCCTGATCATCGTAATCCTGTTCATGATTCTGGTATATCGTCTTCCGGGTCTGGTTGCAGGTATCGCTCTTCTGGTGTACACTGCACTGATGCTGGTAACACTGAATGCTTTTGATATCACCCTGACCCTTCCGGGTATCGCAGGTATCATCCTCGGTATCGGTATGGCTGTGGATGCGAACGTTATCATTTACGCCCGTATCCGTGAGGAGATTGCAGCCGGAAAGAGTGTATTGAACTCCATTCAGACCGGTTTCCACAAAGCTCTTTCCGCCATCGTGGACGGCAACATTACGACTCTGATCGCCGCTCTGGTTCTCGGTATCTTGGGATCCGGAAGCGTAAAAGGTTTCGCCTATACCCTGGCTATGGGTATCGTGCTTTCCATGTTCAGCGCTCTGGTGATTTCCAGATATCTGACCCTTGCTTTTTATGCACTTTTCGCAAGAGACAAGAAATACTATGGTGAGGCAAAAGAGAGAAAGCCCATCGACTTCCTCGGCAGGAGAAAGATCTGCTTCATCATTTCCATCGTACTGATCGTTATCGGGCCGGTGACCATGGGTATCCAGTCCGCAACCGGAAACGGCGCTCTGAACTACAGCCTGGAGTTCAAGGGCGGTACTTCCACCAATGTGACCTTCAACGAGGATATGAGCATCGTTGATATCGATTCCAAGGTAAAACCGGTGGTTCAGGAAGTAACTGGCGACGCAGACATTCAGACTCAGAAAGTAACCGGAACCAATCAGGTCATCATCAAGACCAGAACTCTGGATCTGGACGAGAGAAACTCTCTGAATGACAAACTGGCTGAAAACTTCGATGTGGATACCACACTGATTTCATCTGAGAATATTTCCGCTACGATCGGAAGCGAGATGAGAAAAGACGCGGTTATGGCAGTGATCATTGCTACCATCTGCATGCTGCTCTACATCTGGTTCCGTTTCAAAGATATCCGTTTTGCAGCAAGTGCCGTTCTGGCGCTGGTACATGATGTGCTGGTAGTTCTGATGTTCTATGCAGTGTCCCGTATTTCCATCGGAAATACCTTCATCGCCTGCATGCTGACCATCGTTGGTTACTCCATCAACGCCACCATTGTTATCTTTGACCGTATCCGTGAGAACCTGAAAGCCATGGGCAAGAAGGATTCCGTTTACGACGTAGTAAATGCAAGTATCACTCAGACTCTGACCAGAAGTATCTACACTTCCTTCACGACTTTCGTGATGGTAGCTGTTCTGTTTATCCTGGGTGTTCCCTCCATCCGTGAGTTTGCACTTCCGCTGATGGTAGGTGTGGTATGCGGAGCTTATTCTTCTGTATGCATCACCGGAGCTCTCTGGTACACCATGAAAGAGAGACAGCAGAAAAAAGAGAACGCATAATCGGTCGTAAGACCACAGCAGAAAGGGCTGTCCTGAAAAGGGCAGCCTTTTTTAGAAAGAAAATGGAGTATACAATGGAAAAATGGATGGTTTCCGCCAAAAAGGCGGATTTTCAGAAGCTGGCGGCAGAATTTGGAATCGATCCGGTGACGGTGAGGCTGATCCGGAACCGGGATATCGTGGGGGAGGAGGCCATGCGGGAGTATCTTTACGGAGACCTCACCTGGCTTCACGATCCGCATCTTCTGAAGGATATGGATAAGTCCGTGGGGATCCTTCAGGAAAAGATCCGCGGGGGAAAAAAGATCCGGGTCATCGGGGATTATGATATCGACGGTGTCAACGCTTCCTATATTCTGCTGACAGGCCTCTTACGCTGTGGGGCCTTGGTGGATGTGGATATCCCGGACCGGATCCGGGACGGCTATGGCCTGAATGAGCATCTCATCGAGCTGGCAGCGGAGGCAGAGGTGGACACGATCATCACCTGCGATAACGGCATCGCCGCGGTGCAGGAGATTGCCCAGGCGAAAGCACTCGGAATGACGGTCATCGTCACGGATCATCATGAGCCCCAGGAAGTTCTGCCGTCGGCGGATGCCCTCATCAACCCCAAACAGCCGGACTGCCCCTACCCTTATAAAAGTCTCTGCGGAGCGGCGGTGGCTTTCAAACTGATCCAGTGCCTCTATGAGGCTTATGGAATCAGCGCCGAAGAGTGGGATCCTCTGCTGGAAAACGTGGCCTTTGCCACCGTGGGTGATGTGATGGATCTCACCGGGGAGAACAGGATCCTGGTAAAAGAAGGTCTGAAACGGTTGAACCATACGAGAAACGAGGGCTTCCGGGCGCTGATCGCGGCCAACGGTCTGACGGAAGGCCCCATCAGCGCCTATCATATCGGCTTTGTGCTGGGGCCCTGCATCAACGCCACGGGCCGGCTGGACACGGCCAAAAGAGCCCTGAAGCTTCTCATGGCATCCACACCGGAACAGGCAAAGATACTGGCGGAGGAGCTGAAAAGTCTCAATGACGAGCGGAAAGACATGACTCAACAGGGCGTGGCGGAGGCCATGGAGCTTATGGAAAGCACCTCCATGAAAGAGGACAAAGTGCTGGTGATCTATCTTCCCACCTGCCACGAGAGTCTGGCCGGCATCATCGCCGGAAGAATCCGGGAAAAATATAACCGGCCGGTCTTTGTACTCACAAAAGCGGAGGAAGGCGTCAAGGGTTCCGGCCGTTCGATTGAGGCCTACAACATGTTTCAGGAGCTGTGTAAGGTCAGCGGTCTTTTCACAAAATTCGGGGGGCATCCGATGGCGGCAGGCCTTTCTCTTCCGGAGGAAAATGTGGAGCGTTTCCGGAAAGAAATTAACGAGGCAGCTGAACTGACAGAAGATGATCTGCTACCGAAAATAATGATTGACGTTCCCATGCCGTTGGATTATATTAAAGAAAAGCTGATTCGTGAGCTTTCTGTCCTGGAACCCTTTGGTAAGGCAAATACAAAGCCCGTTTTTGCAGATCGGAATCTGAAAATTCTGCGGGCACAGATCATAGGAAGAAACCGGAACGTACTGAAAATGCTGGTGCAGAATGCGTCGGGCTGTACAATGGAAGCCCTGTATTTCGGGGATATTCCGGGTTTTGAGGATTACATCCGGGAGAATTTCGGCCCTGCGGAGCTGGAGCTTCTTCTGCAGGGACGGCCGTCCTCGGTGGTCCTTTCCATGACCTACTATCCTTCCGTGAACGAGTTCCGGGGAAATAAGACGCTGCAGATTGTGATTCAGAATTATCAGCGTGGGAAAGGAGAGACCAGTGGAAAAAAGTAAAAGGCAGCGAATAGTCCTGTATCTCGTTCTGATCGGGGGACTGGCTCTGCTGGTTTGCTATTTTGACGAGATTCTGGCATTTTTCGGACAGGTAGGCGGCGTCTCCCTGCCGCTGGTTCTGGGCTGCGGCATCGCCTATGTGCTGAACATCATCATGTCTGCCATGGAAAGACATTATTTTACAAAAAAAGACGCCCCCTGGGTGGCAAAAACCAGGCGGCCGGTCTGCCTGGCAGCATCCATTTTTGTTGTACTGGGGATTATTTTTCTTCTGATTCGTGTCGTGGCTCCGGAGTTATTGAACGCGGTGCTGCTTCTCGGGGAAGGAATCCCGGTCTATGTGGAAAAAGGGATTGAATGGGCCGTAGACCACAGCGGCGGGATTCCGGCTCTGAAAGACTGGCTGGAAAGTCTTGCCATCGACTGGCCGAAGATCATCCATCAGTTCCTGGGAAGTCTGACGGAGATCCTGAACTCTACAGTGGAGCTTGTAGGCCTTTTAAGCAGCAGTATCGTCCGCCTGTTCATGAGCCTGATTTTTGGAATTTATCTCCTCTCGGGAAAGGAGAGACTCCTCGATCAGGCCAAGCGGATCCTGAAAGTTTTTTTGCAGGAGAAAAATTATGAACGGCTGTTTCATGTGGTGGCGGTAGCGCATCATACCTTCACCAGCTATATCGCGGGCCAGTGTACGGAGGCCGTTATCCTGGGAAGTCTCTGTACGGTGGGCATGCTGATTTTCCGGTTCCCTTACGCTCCCATGGTAGGAGCGCTGGTGGGAGCCACAGCCCTGCTTCCGATCATTGGCGCTTACATTGGTGCTTTTGTGGGAGCCTTCATGATCCTGACCGTGAGTCCCGGACAGGTGATCCCGTTTATCTGTTTTCTGGTGATCCTTCAGCAGCTGGAAGGGAACCTGATCTACCCCAGAGTGGTGGGCGGTTCCGTGGGACTTCCTGGCATGTGGATCCTGGCGGCAGTCACGGTAGGCGGCGGTCTCTGGGGAATTCTAGGGATGCTCATCGGCGTACCTCTGACGGCGACCGCTTATAAGCTGTTTTCCGAGTACATTCATACGAGAGAAAAGAAAGAAGAAAAATAACGCATCCTATATCAATCGTAGATCAAAAGGGGAAGAGCGGCTATGAGAAAAAAGGTAGAAGGAAAAGAAGTTTACAGAAACTATGGCCTTGTTGTCATTGCCTTTCTTGTTGTTATGACAGTAAGCATCCTGATTTTCTTCGGCGTGATCCGGGAAAATGTGAATTCCAATACGAGAAATTCTCTGAGCAATTATACAGGAAGACAGTGTTTCCATCTCCAGTCAGTTCTGGAGGTACAGTATGAATATATGGAAGGGCTGGCCTCCTACATCGGTCTTCAGGAGGAGCTGACGGATGATGCCAGTATGAATCTGATCCGTTCGGTTCAGAAGGAGAGTTATCTGGAAGCTGTCGGCATCGTGGACGAGAACGGGATCAGTACCTACGATACCGGAGAGCAGAAAGATGTCTCCGAACGGGCCTATTTTCAGCAGGCTATGAAAGGAGAGAGAACCTTAAGCGATCCTCTGGTCAGCAAACTGTCCGGGGAACAGCGGGTAATCTTAGGCGTTCCCATTTATCAGGGCGGAGAGGTGAAGGGTGTCCTGGGCGGCTCCTACGATCTGGCCTATCTCGGAAGTCTGGTTTTTGAGGATCTTTACGACGGAAAGGGCTTTCAGTTTCTGGTGACTCCCAGCGGCGAGGTGATCTCTCTGGATCATTCGGAGGATGAGATCGTAAATCCCATAAAGACTATGATCAGTACCGAAGATAATTTTTATGAGCGCTGTCAGCGGGTAAATTTCATTGAAAAGAAGAATGCAGATGATCTCCGTACGGATTTTGAAGATCAGGCCAGCGGTATCACACGTTTCCAGGAGGAGGGAGTAACCTATTATCTGACATATGCCCCCATCTCCATGAATAACTGGATGCTCTGCTATGTGGTGCCCCGGGCTGCGGCGCAGGAGCCTTACAGCTTTATTGAGAAGGACGAGCTGATTCTGGCCTGTGCCCTGATTCTGGCGGTGGTGATTCTGTTTCTGGTCCTCGCTTCCATGAACAGCCGGAGACAGAAAACACTGATCTATTATGCGGAGAACGATGAGCTTACCGGTATTTTTAACCGGAGGGCCTTTGAACACAAGGTGCGGAGCTGGATGGACAGTGAGGAATGTACGGGAAAACAGGCGTTTCTCATGATGGATGTGGATCTTTTCAAAGAGATCAACGACGTCTACGGTCATGCGGTGGGTGATAAGGTTCTCAAACAGGTCGGAAAGATCCTACGGGAAACGTTTCGCGGAAGCGATATTCTGGGACGAATCGGCGGCGATGAATTTATGGTGTTTATGAAGGATATCACAGAGAAAGAGCTGGCAGCCAGAAAAGCGGAAGAACTCAAGGAAAAACTTCTGGAGATTGATTTTCCGGAACTGAAAGGGCGGAAGATCACCGCAAGTATGGGCATTGCCTTTTTCCCGGATGCCGGGGAGAGTTACAAGGAAGTCTATATCTGTGCGGACAAGGCACTTTATGAGGCAAAGCGAAGCGGAAGAAACGGTTATCATATCTATCATTCCTGAAAAAAGCTCAGGCGGATTTTAGCGGTTCGCCTGGGCTTTCTTTTTCAGAAAATGATAAGCAAGGCCGAAGAGCAGGGAGAAGAAAACAAGAAGCCCTACAATTCCAATAAGACAGTGAAGGAAATAGCTGTCCGGCAGAAGATCAATGACCGGATCCGTAGCCGGATCGAAGAGCCAGTAGTTGTTTCGGAAGATCAGCTGATGGAAAGCGGTGAAAAGAGCGTCCCAGTCAAGGAAGGTGACAAGAAAAGCCAGAAGCGCCACGATCGCGGAAATTCCGGGAATGACCCTGAGAAAGCCGAATTGCTTTTTCCAGATCCGGAAAACGGCCAGGGGAAGAAAGGTGAGGGCGCTGAGGATCAGGAGAATCTGAATCCCGTCAAAGATCCCTTTGACTTCCTCGAAATGGATGCGTCCCTCCTCGGACATGGGAAGAGAAGGAAAGGTAAGTTCTCCCCGGTAAAAAAGGGAATTGTAACGGATCAGGGCGTCATATTCTTCCAGAATTTCCTCCTCTGTCATGGAAGAGACGGAGGCAAGATTCTCGCTTTTCATCTCGTAAACGTATAAGGGACGGAAGTTCAGGATCAGCACGACACTGAGGGAAAGGCAGAAGAGGAAGCCTAAAAAGCCAGTCCCGAGATCCCGCAGAGTGGAAAATTTCATATATTTAAACTCCTTTGCATTTTTTTCTACCATAAGAATATACGGGCATCTATTGACAAATGCAAGTCAAATGAGTAAAATTCATAATTAGTTATGAGACCGTCTGCTCATTTTTCAGGGCGGAGAAGAAGGTTCCCATAGAGGACAAGGAGGAAAAGGAATGGCAACACCGTATAACCATCGTGCCGTCGAGCAGAAATGGCGTAAGATCTGGGAAGAGCATCCCGTAAACGTCAACGACGGCAAAAAGCCGAAATATTACTGTCTGGACATGTTCCCGTATCCGTCAGGAAACGGACTGCATGTAGGACATTGGAGAGGATATGTAATTTCTGATGTGTGGAGCCGCTATAAAATGCTCCAGGGTTATTATCTGATTCATCCCATGGGCTGGGACGCATTCGGACTTCCGGCAGAGAACTATGCCATCAAGACCGGTCAGCATCCGTCCATCTCCACCGCAAAGAATATCGCAAATATCAAACGCCAGATCAACGAGATCGCAGCCATCTATGACTGGGATATGGAAGTGAACACCACAGATCCGGATTTCTATAAATGGACCCAGTGGATCTTCGTTCAGATGTTCAAAAAAGGCCTGGCCTATGAGAAAGAGTTCCCGATCAACTGGTGCCCCTCCTGTAAGACCGGACTGGCCAACGAGGAAGTAGTAAACGGCTGCTGCGAGCGTTGCGGCACCCCGGTTACCAAGAAAAACCTTCGTCAGTGGATGCTCCGCATCACCAAATATGCAGAGCGTCTTCTGGATGATCTGGACAAGCTGGACTGGCCGGAAAAGGTTAAAAAGATGCAGACCGACTGGATCGGAAAATCCTACGGCGCCGAGGTTGATTTCCCGGTAGAAGGCCGCGAGGAGAAGATCACCGTTTACACCACCAGACCGGACACCCTTCACGGCGCTACCTTCATGGTACTGGCTCCGGAGCACGCGCTGGCTAAGAGCCTGGCTACCGACGAGACCAGAGAGGCTGTAGAGAAATACATCTTCGATTCTTCCATGAAGTCCAACGTAGACCGTATGCAGGATAAGGAGAAGACCGGCGTCTTCACCGGTTCCTATGCGATTAACCCGCTGAACGGCAAGAAGGTTCCCATCTGGCTGTCCGATTATGTACTGGCTGACTATGGTACCGGCGCTATCATGTGCGTACCTGCTCATGATGACCGTGACTTTGCTTTTGCTACGAAATTCAACATCCCGATCATTCAGGTTATCGCAAAGGACGGCAAAGAGATCGAGAATATGACTGAGGCTTATACCGAGGCTTCCGGAGTTATGATCAATTCCGGCGACTGGAACGGAAGAGAGTCCGCAGAGCTCAAGAAAGAAGCTCCGATGATCATTGAGAAAATGGGCATCGGCCGCAAGACCGTAAACTACAAGCTCCGTGACTGGGTATTCTCTCGTCAGCGTTACTGGGGTGAGCCGATCCCGATCATCCACTGCCCGCACTGTGGAAACGTGCCTGTTCCCGAGGATCAGCTGCCGCTTCGTCTGCCGGATGTAGAGTCCTACGAGCCGACCGGAACCGGTGAGTCTCCGCTGGCTGCCATCGACGAGTGGGTAAACACCACCTGCCCGTGCTGTGGAGCTCCCGCAAAGAGAGAGACCAACACGATGCCTCAGTGGGCAGGTTCTTCCTGGTACTTCCTCCGTTATGTGGATGCCCACAACGACAAAGAGCTGGTATCCAAAGAGAAAGCTGACAAATATCTGCCGGTTGATATGTATATCGGCGGCGTAGAGCATGCGGTACTGCACCTTCTGTACTCCAGATTCTACACCAAATTCCTGTACGATATCGGTGTGATCGATTTTGACGAGCCCTTCCACAAACTGTTCAATCAGGGTATGATCAACGGTAAGAACGGTATCAAGATGAGTAAATCCAAAGGAAACGTGGTTTCCCCGGATGATCTGGTACGCGATTACGGCTGCGATTCCCTGCGTATGTACGAGCTTTTCGTGGGACCGCCCGAGCTGGATGCCGAGTGGGATGACCGCGGTATCGACGGCGTTTACCGTTTCCTGAACAAGTTCTGGAGCCTGGTAATGGACAATAAGGACAAGACCGTAGAGCCTACCAAGGAGATGATCAAGCTTCGTCACCGCATGGTACATACCATCACCCAGCGTCTGGAGAGCTTCAGCCTGAACACCGTTATCTCCGGTTTCATGGAGTATAACAACAAGATGATCGAGCTGGCCAAGAAAGAGGGCATCGACAAGGAAACCCTTGAGACCGCAGTGATTCTGCTTGCTCCCTTTGCTCCGCACCTTTCCGAGGAGCTGTGGCAGCAGCTGGGCCACACCGAGTCTGTCTTCAAGAACACCTGGCCGGAGCATGACGAGGAAGCCATGAAGGATGACGAGGTTGAGGTTCCTGTTCAAATCAACGGCAAGACCAAGATTGTTATCTCCATCCCGGCCGATATCTCCAAAGAAGATGCGATCGCAAAGGGTAAAGAGGCTCTGGGTGACAAGCTCACCGGAAATATCATCAAAGAGATTTACGTTCCGAAGAAGATCATCAACATCGTTGCTAAGTGATCCCTTTTATGGTAAAATAGGGCAAACCTAAAAAGGAGGTTCTGCATTATGAAAATGATCATGGCAATTGTCGGAAAAGACGATGAGATGGAGACCAGCGCACAGCTGGTGGCAAAAGGCTATTTTGTGACGAAGATCGCGACCAGCGGCGGCTTTTTGAAACGGAAGCATGTGACGCTGATGATTGGTACGGAAGATGAGAAGGTCGATCAGGCGATCTCCATTATCCAGAAATATGCAGGAGAGCGGAAGACCGTGAAATACACGAACCTCGCAGCTCCCAGCGGCCCGATCTCCCCGGGACTGAACTATACGGTTCCGATCAATGTGGAAGTCGGGGGTAGTACGATCTTTGTGATGAATGTGGAACGCTTTGAGAAGATGTAAAAAAATATGCGAGGGGAAAACCATCGGAGTTGCGTAGTCCTGGTTTTCCCCTCGCGCTCCCCTTTCCAGGGCACGCTAGGAAATAGGGGGCTTACGTCATACTGGAAATGCGTGAAATGACAGATGGGTATGGATTCATATTAAAAAAATAAGAGGCTTATGTCACACTGGGAAGTAGTGGGGCGTGGGCCTCTTTTTTGTGATGGTAGATTATGAAGTTGAAGATAAAATGCTTGTTGGTAGTAACTAATGTAAGCTTTTTGACCTTGTGAACAATGAGCTAAGCATCTGTGTTTGTATGGATATATAGTGACTGCTGCAAGGTCTTTGTTTTTCACTATGAGACACAGACCACCCAGAATCTCCATGTTCATTTTTACCAGAAACTATACTTGTTTTTCACTATAAGATACAGACCACCCAGAATCTCCGTATTCATCTCTCCTGGAAACTGCATTTGCTTTTTGCTATGAAATACCGAGCATCCGGAAACTCCAAGATCATCTCTCCCGGAAGCAACACTTTTTTTCTACTATGAGACACCGAATAACCGTCATTTCACGCATACCTTGTATGACGTAAGCCCCATATTTTCTAAGCGGGCCCAGAAGGGGGAGTTTACGAGGGGGACGGCGGGCTCGCTGACTCGGAGCTGTCCCCCTCGTTTTTTCTTTTAGGCTTTCCAAAAGCAAAAATTCTTAAGAGATCTGCTGAATATCCGAAATATCCGTCCCAATCACCATAGAGTAATTCGTATGGTAAATGACAAACCCCGGCTTGGCGCCAGCTACTTTCTTCACATGCTTCTTCTCAACATAGTCGATTTCAACTTTATCGGCTTTTTTGTTTTGCGAATAATGTGCCGCTAACCGCGCAGCCTCTTCAAAGGTGCGGTCCGGAAGCTCCTCCCCATTCGTCTTAACAATCACATGCGATCCCGGGCACCCTTTTGCGTGGAACCACCAGTCATTTCCAACAGCAAACTTAAAAGTCAGCTCCTCATTCTGAAAGTTATTTTTCCCTACATACATATGGAAACCATCCGAAGAGATATAATGGAAAGGTTTCGACGTCACCTTAACCCTCTTAGCATTACCTTTCCGGCGGATATATCCATACTCAGTGAGCTCCTCCTTAATCTCCACGAGATCTTCCTCCGAGAGTGCAATATCCAGAGAGGTACTGATAGATTCCAGATGATCGATCTCCTCCTTCGTCTCTTTGGTCAGAGTGGAGAGGGCCTCGAAGGTCCGTTTCATCTTATTATATTTCTCAAAGTTTTTCTGGGCATTTTCCTGGGGAGTCAGGGTGTCGTCCAGGGGGATCGTCACCATCTCGTTGCTATAGTAGTTCAGAGCCTCCAGCTTTTTGGCGCCGGGCTCCAGATTGTAGCCGTAGGTGTTGATGAGCTCGCCGTAGACACGGAATTTTTCCCGTTTCTCGGTGTCCTTGAGCTGGCGGAGCTGGAGCTCATATTTCTTGCGGTTCCGCTCAAGAGCGGTGTTTACAATACGCCGAAGATCGGAAGAACGCTGCCGGATCCGGGTAATGGTGTTCTTCATCGCGTAATAATTTTCCAGTACCGCAGAGATACTCTCGAAGGTTTCCACGCGCTTGTCCTGATAGAGCGTCAGCGGAAGGGCTGAAAATTCCAGGGGTTCCCGGCCGTCATAGACCACCGTCGGGGTGAAGTTCCCATTTTTTACATCTTCCATAAGCCGGGAGAAAGTATGATAAAGATGCGTGGCCTCCGTATCGGAAAACGAGTTGGCGCTCTGGTCTGATTCCAGGGAAGCCCGGTGACAGATCTCCTCGGCGATCAGAGGGCTGATGCCGGTAAGCGTCATATAGAGGGCCTTGGAAAGAGGAAGCGGTTTCGTGAGAACTGTCTCCCGGAAGCGTTCCTCGGTGATGGTGAGGGGATTTTCCTTATCCTGGGTGTGAGGAATGAAATACTCCCTGCCGGGCAGAACTTCCCGGACGGAGCTCATCTGAATGCCCACATGTTTAATACTGTCGATGATTTTGTTGTTGTCATCACAGAAGATGATATTGCTGTGTTTTCCCATGATCTCCACGGTCAGTACCTTATGGCAGAGGTCTCCGAGATCGTTTAAGTGCTCAATCTCAAAATGGATGATACGCTCCAGGCCCGGCTGCCAGATCCTTAAGATTTTTCCGTTGGCGATGTGCTTGCGGAGGAGCATACAGAAGTTCGGGGCCGTCATGGGGCTGGGCTTGTTGTCGCCTGTGAGGTAGATCAGAGGAAGGCTTGCTCCGGCAGAAATCAGAAGGCGGTACTGGTTGCGAAAGTTCTTTATGGTGAGCAGAAGCTCGTCGTTTTCCGGCTGGGCGATCTTGGCGATCTTTCCGCCGGTGAGGGTCTCATTAAATTCTTTTACAAGACTGGAAATGACAATTCCGTCTAAGGCCATGGATAACAACTCCTTTCAAAATGGCGTCACATTTCAGTATACTAGGTAAACCCACACTTCGCAAGAGAAAAGGGTTTCATTTTTCGAAATTGTTTGCTACAATATGAATGATGCCAGGGTCAAAAGGTCAAAAAGTCGTTCATGCTTGCACGATAAGACTTTTGAGCTTGGAACCCGCCAAACATGAGAAAGTAGTGGTTTACGGAGTAAATCAGCGGATTTCGAATGTTTGCAGAATTGCGAAAGCTGCGAAGCAATTCGTAGGTATGGATTAAATGGAGGTGTAGCAAAATGAAAAAACGAAAGAAAATCTGGCTGGCTGGTGTTCTGGCAACGCTGACGATTATCGGCACGGCTCCGGCGAGCCTTGCAACTGAGACAGAAACCGTAACCGTAGCTCAGGAGGAGACCGTAGCAGCGGCGGAGACTGAAGTGGCGGAAACTACTCAGAAAAACGCTGAGGAAAGCACAGAGGCCGCAGACAAAGCGGAAACTACCGCAGAAACTGAACAGGAACCCGCCGCATCCGAAAATTCCAGCGAGGCATCCACAGAGGAAGTTGAATCCACCACTGGCGAAAAGGTTATTTTCGTCCTGATCATGGTGCTGATGTTCGTAGCGCCGGTGCTCCTTTTCTTTATCCTGCTGGTGATTTTTACCAAGCTTCAGAATTTCATTATGAAAAAGACCGGACGAGTTCCGGGAGCCAATATGGGAAAACATCGCAAGAGCCCGGAGGAGTTAAAGAAGAATTCCCGGAAAAAATAATTTTTCCGTTGACTGAGACTTGTGTTTCTTCTATAATGGATAGGAAGATGGCGTAGTATCGTATGTTTGATAAAAACAGCGGTCAGCCAAAAAGACGAAAGCAAAGTGAGCGATATCTATGATCAAAAGCATGACCGGCTTTGGACGCTGCGAGCACGTCCAGGGCGACCGGAAGTTTACAGTAGAAATCAAAGCGGTGAACCACCGCTATTTCGATGTAAACATTAAAATGCCGAAGAAATTTAATTTCTTTGAGTCCGCCATCCGCTCCGTGATGAAGGAATACATCCAGCGGGGTAAGGTGGATGTTTTTATTACCTGCGAGGATGATACGGAGAATAACTTCTCTCTGAAATACAATGAGAACATCGCCGGCGAGTATCTGAAATATTACCGCCAGATGGCACAGCAGTTTAACCTGAAGGACGATGTCACCGTTTCCCGCCTGGGCTCCTGCCCGGAGGTCTTTTCCATGGAGGAACAGATGGTGGATGAGGATGAGATCTGGGCTCTTCTGGAGACTGCTCTTCGGGGAGCCTTAAAGCAGTTTGTGGAGACCCGTACCAGAGAGGGCGAGAATCTGAAAAATGACCTCATCGGAAAGCTGGATGGCATGCTTCTCAATGTTGATGCGGTGGAGAAGCGCTATCCGCAGGTTCTGGAGGAGTACCGGAGCCGCCTTCGCGAGAAGGTGGACAGCCTTCTCGCCGACAGTCAGATGGATGAGTCCCGGCTGGCCGCTGAGGTGATCCTCTATGCCGACAAGATCTGCACCGATGAGGAGACCGTCCGCCTGAGAAGTCATATCGAGGGCATGAAGGCCGAACTGATTCAGGGCGGCAGCATCGGGCGGAAGCTTGATTTCATCGCCCAGGAGATGAACCGGGAGGCCAACACCATCCTTTCCAAGGCAAATGATCTTCAGACCTCCAATCTGGCCATCAATCTGAAGACCGAGATCGAAAAGGTGCGGGAACAGATCCAGAACATTGAATAGGGGCGATCATTTGTGGCAGCATTTGTAAATATCGGGTTTGGCAATCTGGTGAACTCGGAAAAAGTAGTATCTGTGGTATGTCCGGATGCGGCGCCAGTGAAGCGCCTGGTTCAGAAGGCAAAGGAGGCCGGAAGAGTCATCGATGCCACCCAGGGGAGACGTACCAAAGCCGTGCTGATCACGGAGGAGGATCATGTGATCCTTTCCGCCCTTCAGCCGGATACCTTAGGCCGCCGCATGTCGGCAGGCACAAAAGAGATGCAATGGAAAGGGGAAGACGATGAATAACAAAGGAATTCTGATCGTGCTCTCCGGTTTTTCCGGAGCTGGCAAGGGAACCCTTGTGAAACGTCTTTTGGAGCTTCACGGGGAAGAATATGCGTTGTCCATATCGGCAACGACGAGAAAGCCCAGAGTGGGCGAGGAAGAGGGCAAGGCCTATTTCTTTAAATCAAATGAAGAGTTTGAAAAGATGATCCGTGAGGACGCTTTTCTGGAGTATGCCGGATACTGCGATCACTATTACGGAACGCCGAAGGCCTATGTGGACGAGCAGCTGGAAAAGGGCAAAAACGTGATCCTTGAGATCGAGATCCAGGGAGCGCTGAAGGTGCGTGAGAAACGCCCGGATACCCTTCTTCTTTTTGTGACGCCGCCCAATGGGGATGAGCTGAAAAACCGTCTCACCGGCAGAGGCACCGAGACTCAGGAGGTCATCGAGGCCCGCTTGAGCCGCGCTTCCGAGGAAGCAGAGGGTGTGGAAGCCTATGATTATCTTCTCATCAATGATGAGCTGGATATCTGCGTGGAAGAACTTCATGAGATCATCAGAAGTGAACACCGCCGTCTGACACGGCAGCAGAATATAGAGAAAATCGCTAAAATCAGAGAGGAACTGCAAAAGTTTCGGAAAGGAGAAAAATAAATGTTACATCCATCTTATGCAGAGTTGATAAAGGTAGTAAACGGAGACGTGGAGGAGGGCGATACCCCCGTGGTAAACAGCCGTTATTCCATCGTTCTTGCCACCGCAAAGAGAGCACGTCAGCTCATTGACGGAGCAAAATCCGACTGCGCCGCTCCGGGCAAAAAGCCCCTGTCCACAGCTGTGGAGGAGATGGCTCTCGGCAAACTGAAAGTCCTGGGTGAGGACGAAGAGGGAGATAAGGCGGACGAAGAGGCAGCTCTGGCAGCAGTCCTCGCAAGCGATATACCTAGCGTTGACCTTCAGACAGACGAGGTTCCCATGGAGGAGCTGGAAGAAGAGGAATAAGGAAGTCAGAAGAAGAGCTCTTGCTGTAAAAAGTAAGGGCTCTTTTCTTCCTTCGGCGGTTGATTTTTTCCTGGAAAAATAGTACAATTATCCCAATGAATAAAACACAATAAGGAGTTTTTATGAAAATATTGTTTATTTCCCTTGGCTGTGACAAGAATCTGGTAGATTCCGAGCGTATGCTGGGGCTTCTGGAACAGGAGCACTTTACCATGACGGACAGCGAGACAGAGGCGGACGTGATTGTCGTCAATACCTGCTGTTTCATCGGAGATGCCAAGGAAGAAAGTATCCAGAATATTCTGGAAATGGCAGAGTACCGCAAGCACGGTCCATGCAAGGCCCTGATCGTTACAGGCTGCCTAGCCCAGCGTTACCGTCAGGAGGTCATCGATGAGATCCCAGAGGTGGATGCCGTTTTGGGTACCAACAGCTTTGACAAACTGATCCCGGCTATCAGGGCAGCCCTGGAGAAAAACGAAAAATCCCTGATTCTGGAGCCCTTGGAAGGTTTTGCTTCCGAGAAGGGCAAGCGTCTTCTCACGACCGGTGGCCATTACGCTTACTTAAAGATCGCAGAGGGCTGCGACAAGCACTGTACTTACTGCATCATCCCGAAGGTCCGCGGAAATTACCGGAGTGTTCCGATGGAGAGCCTCCTTCAGGAGGCGGAGACGCTGGCGGAGCAGGGTGTGAAGGAGCTGATTCTGGTAGCACAGGAGACCACTCTTTACGGAAAGGATCTCTACGGCGAGAAGAGCCTTCATAAGCTTCTTAAGGAGCTCTGTAAGATCAAAGGCATCCGCTGGATCAGGATTCTCTACTGCTATCCCGAGGAGATTTATCCGGAGCTCATCCAGGTTATGAAAGAAGAGAAAAAAGTCTGTCATTACCTGGACCTTCCGATCCAGCACGCCAACGATACGATTCTCAGACGTATGGGACGCCGCACGACGAAAGCCGAGCTTTTGGATATCATCGGTACTTTGAGAAAAGAGATCCCGGATATCGTCCTTCGTACAACTCTGATTACCGGTTTCCCGGGGGAGACGGAGGAGCAGCACGAGGAACTCATGGATTTCGTGGATGAGGTCGAGTTTGAACGTCTCGGCGTATTCACTTATTCACCAGAGGAGGATACTCCGGCAGCAGAGATGCTGGATCAGATTCCCGAGGAGATCAAACAGAAACGGCGCAATGAGATCATGGAGCTTCAGCAGGACATCGCCTTTGAAAAGGCGGAAAATATGGTGGGAAGAGAGCTTCTTGCCATGGTGGAGGGCGAGGTTTCCGGCGAGAGCGCCTATGTGGCCCGCACTTACGGGGATGCCCCCAACGTGGACGGTTATCTTTTCATCAACACAGCAGAGACACTGGTTTCCGGCGATTTCGCCCGTGTGAAGGTGACCGGAGCCCTTGAATATGATTTGATAGGAGAGCTGGCAGAATGAAAATGAATGTTCCCAATACACTGACGATCATCAGAGTGCTTCTGATTCCTTTCTTTGTCGCTTTTATGCTCTGCAATATCACGGCATATGACAATTACATCGCTCTGGCAATCTTCATCGTGGCAAGTCTTACCGATACCTTGGACGGATATCTGGCGAGAAAAAATAATCAGGTAACAAACTTTGGTAAATTTATGGATCCCCTGGCGGACAAGCTTCTGGTCTGCTCCGCCCTAATCTGCCTTTTGAGCAACGGGATGATTTCTACGGTAGTGGTGCTGATCATCATTGCCAGAGAGTTCATCATCAGCGGCTTCCGTCTGGTGGCAGTAGATAACGGCATCGTTATCGCGGCGAGCTGGTGGGGAAAGGCAAAGACCATTTCACAGATGATCATGATCATTCTTCTGATCGCGAGCTTCGGAGGCATTTTCAATGTTCTGGAGACTGCTTTCGTCTACATCGCAACGGTTCTGACCGTGATCTCCCTGGTGGATTATATCTGGAAAAACCGTGCTGTTCTCAATGAACAGAAATAAATATCATTTTACAGAAGAATGAACGTATGAAGAGCGGAAGCTTTTCGTACAGATTGGAGGAAAAATGGTAGTTGAACTGATTTGTGTAGGAACAGAGCTTCTGCTGGGAAACATCGTGAATACCAACGCGGCGTATCTTTCCGAGAAATGTGCGCTGCTGGGACTTTCCATGTATCATCAGTCCGTGGTGGGCGACAATGCGGAGCGCCTGAAGGAATCTCTGGAGACGGCCTTAAATCGTTCTGATGTGGTGATCCTTTCCGGCGGTCTTGGCCCTACACAGGACGATCTGACAAAGGAGACCGCAGCTGAGGTGATGGGCATACCCCTCAAGGAGGATCCCCATTCCAGAGAGAGGATCGAGGAGTATTTTAAGAACAGCCAGTACAAGGTCATCACCGACAACAACTGGAAGCAGGCCCTGGTTCCCGAAGGAGCCATCGTTCTGGACAATGAGAACGGTACGGCCCCGGGCATCATCATGGAGAAGAACGGCAAGTCCGTCATCCTTTTGCCAGGCCCTCCGGGAGAGCTGATCCCGATGTTTGAGGGAAAGGTATACGATTATCTGAATAAACTGCAGCCGGAGATCATCTACTCCACGATGGTACGGATCTGCGGCCTGGGTGAGAGCTTTGTGGAAAATGAAATCCGCGACCTCATCGACAATCAGACCAATCCCACGATTGCCACCTACGCCAAGATCGGTCAGGTGGACCTTCGTGTGACAGCCAAAGCGGCCAGCGAGAAAGAAGCAGCCAAGCTGGCAAAGCCCATGCTGAAAGAACTGGTCAAACGTTTCGGCGACCATATCTATACGATGGATGAGCACAAGAGTCTGGAGGAGGTTATCGTTCATTTTTTGAAAGAGCGTTCCCTGACGCTGACCACTGCCGAGTCCTGCACCGGCGGTATGATCGCAGCACGGATCACCGATGTACCGGGAGCTTCCGAGGTCTTCAAACAGGGCCTTGTCACTTATTCCAACCGGGCTAAGAGAAAACTTCTGGATGTGAAAAAGACCACGCTGAAGGAGTACGGTGCCGTCAGTGAGAAGACCGCCAAGGAGATGGCGAAAAACGGAGCCTTTATTACCGGCTCTGATGCCTGCGTGTCCGTCACTGGAACCGCAGGACCGACAGGCGGAACCGAGGAGAAGCCGGTGGGCCTTGTCTATATTGGCTGCTGCTATAACAACAAGACTGTGGTAAAAGAGTTCCACTTCAAAGGTGAGCGCCAGAAGATCCGCGAGCAGGCGACAGCCAATGCACTGATCCTTTTAAGAGAATGTATTTTAGCTGATAAGGGGCAGGAGTAACTATTCAGTAGCCACTGTGAAGGTACTGAACAGTTACGGGCAGGAAAAATAATTTATAGAAGGTACGGAGGGTATTATCTGTGGGAAAGTATTATGACGGGGATGTGGAGAAACGTCCCAGAATCCAAAAACTGATTGATGACCTCTACGATCATATGCCGGAGATTGAGGCAGACCGTGCGGTTATTCTGACAGAGAGCTATAAAGAGACAGAAGACGAACCGATTATTTTAAGAAGAGCAAAAGCCTTTCAGGCGATCTGCGAGAAGCTTCCGATCACGATCCGGCCGGGGGAGCTGATCGTGGGAAGCAACTCCAGGGTGGCCAGAGGCTGCCAGGTTTTTCCAGAGTATTCCTTCAGCTGGGTGGAGGATGAGTTTGACACCTTCTCCACCAGAACAGCCGATCCTTTCCATATTTCCGAGGAGGCGAAGCAGCAGCTTCACGAGGTCTACAAATACTGGAAGGGCAAAACCACAAGCGATCTCGCTACCTCCTTTATGACAGATGAGACGCTTCTCGCCATGAAGCATAACATTTTCACACCGGGCAACTACTTCTATAACGGCATCGGTCACTTCACCGTGAAATACTGGGAAGTGCTGGAGATCGGTTACGAAGGAATCATGAGAAAGGCAGAAGCCGAGCTGGCTTCCCATACCGTGGGCGAGGCTGATTATGCGGAGCGTTCCGCTTTCCTCAAGGCTGTGATCATCAGCTGTCAGGCTGCCATTCATTATGCAGGCCGCTATGCAGTTCTGGCAAGAGAAGAGGCAGCAGGCTGTCAGGATCCCGTAAGAAAGCAGGAACTTCTTGCGATTGCAGCCAACTGTGACCGGGTACCGGCAAAACCGGCTGAGAGCTTCTACGAGGCCTGCCAGTCCTTCTGGTTTGTGCAGATGCTTCTTCAGACCGAGTCTTCCGGCCACTCTATTTCCCCGGGGCGTTTTGACCAGTATATGTATCCTTACTTTAAGAAGGATCTGGATGCGGGCAAGATCACACATGAGGATGCCCAGGAGCTTCTGGACTGCATCTGGGTGAAATTAAATGACCTCAACAAAGTCCGTGACGCGGCCAGCGCTGAGGGCTTTGCTGGTTATTCCCTGTTCCAGAACCTGATTGTAGGCGGTCAGAACGAGGAAGGCGAAGATGTGACAAATGACCTTTCCTTCATGTGTATCGAGGCTGCCATGCATGTCCATCTTCCGGCTCCTTCTCTTTCTATCCGTGTGTGGAACGGAAGCCCGGATGAACTTCTGCTCAAAGCTGCGAAGCTGACCCGGACAGGTATTGGCCTTCCGGCTTACTATAACGACGAAGTCATCATTCCGGCCATCATGAACCGCGGCGTTTCCTTAAAGGACGCCAGAGGCTACAACATCATCGGCTGCGTGGAACCCCAGGCTCCCGGCAAGACCGACGGCTGGCATGACGCCGCCTTCTTTAATATGCTTCGTCCTCTGGAATTGGTATTTACCAGCGGTGAGGACTTTGGAGAGCAGGTAGGACCGAAGACCATGCCGGTGGAAGAGATGACAGGCTTCGATCAGTTTTACGACGCATACAAGACCCAGATGAATTATTTCATCAGCCTGATGGTGAATGCGGATAACAGCATTGATATGGCTCATGCGAGACGGTGTCCGCTGCCCTATCAGTCCTCCATGATCGACGACTGTATCGCCAGAGGAAAATCCCTCCAGGAGGGCGGCGCTGTCTACAATTTTACCGGTCCACAGGGCTTTGGAATTGCCAACGCCACTGATGCTCTCTATGCGATCAAGACGCTGGTATTTGAGCAGAAAAAGGTTTCCATGGAAGAGTACAAACGGGCCCTGGCTGACAACTTCGGCAGAGGTTTCAGTAAAGAGCGGCTCACCTTCCTGACAAGAGAAGTGGTAGATCAGCTCGCTGCCGCGGGAAAACAGGTGACGCCGGAGATTGCCGCCGCTGTGGCAGCAGGTTTCCGTGACCTGAAACTTCCGGAAGAGACCGTGAAGCGCTACGATGAGCTCCTGAAAATGATCGACGAGCTTCCGAAATACGGAAACGATATCTGTGAGATCGACGAATTTGCGAGAGATGTGGCTTATACCTACACAAAGCCGCTTGAGCAGTACCGGAACCCGAGAGGAGGCCGTTTCCAGGCAGGCCTTTATCCCGTATCCGCCAATGTTCCGCTGGGAGCCCAGACAGGAGCTACCCCGGACGGAAGACTGGCCAATACTCCCATCGCCGACGGTGTGGGACCGGTGGCAGGAAGAGATGTGCATGGCCCGACAGCCACAGCAAACTCTGTCTCTCACCTGGATCATTTCATTGCCTCCAACGGAACGCTGTTTAACCAGAAATTTCACCCTTCAGCCCTTAGTGGAATGGAAGGCCTTCAGAAATTCATAGCTCTGATCCGTTCCTTTTTCGATCAGAAGGGTATGCATATGCAGTTTAATGTAGTGAGCCGTGAGACCCTTCTGGACGCTCAGGCTCATCCGGAAAATTATAAGAACCTGGTAGTCCGGGTGGCAGGCTACAGTGCTCTCTTTACCACCCTGTCCCGTTCCCTTCAGGATGACATCATCAACCGTACGACCCAGGGCTTCTGAGGAGGAAAAGTATGAGTGATGATTACAGAAAGATCCAGGGAAGGATCTTTGATATCCAGAAATATTCGATTCATGACGGTCCAGGCATCCGCACCATCGTTTTCCTGAAGGGTTGTCCCCTTCGCTGCAAATGGTGCTGTAATCCCGAGTCTCAGATCCGTGATATTCAGATCATGGTTCAAGGCGGCAAGGAAAAGACCGTGGGCCGTGATGTGACCGTGGAAGAGGTCATGGAAGAAGTCATGAAAGACTCTGCCTATTACCGCCGTTCCGGAGGGGGATTGACCCTCTCCGGCGGCGAATGTCTCCTGCAGCCGGATTTTGCGGGAGCTCTCCTTCGTGCGGCGAAAGAGAACGGCCTCCATACGGCCATTGAATCCACGGGTTTTGCAAAGTTTGAGACGATCCAGGAGAAAATTCTCCCCTGGCTGGATCTCTATCTCATGGACATCAAGCATATGGACAGCAAGAAGCACAAGATGTTTACCAGCCAGCCCAACGAGAGAATTCTGGAAAATGCCAGAAAGATCACAGATGCAGGCCAGAAGCTTATCGTCCGTGTGCCGGTGATTCCGACTTTCAACGATACGCCGGAAGAGATTTACGCCATCGCCCAGTTTGCCAGATCCTTAAAGGGTGTGGAGGAGATGAATCTTCTTCCCTACCACCGTCTGGGTCAGGACAAATATGCAGGTATCGGCCGAGAGTATACACTGGCTCATCTGGTGCCGCCCTCCAACGAGCATATGGAGATGCTTAAGGAAGTGGCCGAGTCTGCCGGTATCCGGGTAAAAATCGGCGGTTAATGCTTTTGAGAAAGAAACGTAGTCATAAGTCCCCTGAGTTGTTCGATTTTCTGAACTTCTGCAGGGGACTTTCCTGTTTTCAGGACTTCGATGATGGCATCCGTCTCCTGGGGAGAGAAGGACATTCCGTTTTTCTTTGACTGACCGGCGATGGTCATAAGGAAAGGAAGGAGATCCTTCTGGGATTTCCCTTTTCCCTGCTCGGTGAGCTTTAAGAGCATTTCAATTTTGGCCGGGTCGATGCTCTGGAGGGATGGGTTACGGGTCCAGTTTTTGTCCATCTGGCGTTGGGCCTCCTTTTTCAGCTTCCGACTGGGAGAACATGGAAAATATGGCCTGCTGTTCCGGGGAGAGCAGGGAGGAAAAGAGATCCGCAGGAGCCGAAGCCTCTCCCTCCTGGTTCATGGAGGAAAAAAGCTGCATCATCTCCAGGAGAGGCAGGATCTGGGAAAACTGTTCCCTCTGCTGACTGGGGAGATAGGGCGAGATCTCCGGAAGAATCTCAAAAAGGCTGGGATTCGCCCGGGCATTCTGAGCCGTGAGTTCCGCGGGTCGGCTGAAGAAAGCCGTCAGATTCCGGATTTCCATGCATTTGATCAGGAGCACGAAAGGCTTTTGAAGCCCCAGGGCCAGGTAGGGAACCAGGGCTTTTAACAGCTGCAGTTCCTCCCCTCCGGCGGCAAGGTCCACCGGTGTCATGCAAAGCTCTTTTTCCTTTTCCACAGCGTTTCCTCGTCGGTTTTCTTCTGGGTTATTCTATGCGAAAAAGCGGAAAACTATGACCCGATCTGTCCCGGAGGCATAAACTGAAAGTATAACAGAAAACGGGAGGTCAGAAGGAATGCTTGTCCTGAAAGGAAATGCCTTTTATGAGATAGATGAAGAATGCATGCGGAGAAAAGGACTCAAATTTCCGGAAGAGGCGGAGGAGGAGCCCCCAACACCGCCGAAAGAAGAAAAAGAACCAAAAGAAAAGCCCCGGTGAAGGGGCTTTCTTTCTTTGAAAATTTAGCAGCCGCAGCCATTGTTGTTGCAGCTGCATCCGTTGCCGTTTCCACATCCGCCGCAGCAGATGAGGATCAGAATCAGGAGCCAGCAGCTGTCTCCGCCGCAGCCACAGCCGTTATTTCCGAAGAAACCATTGCCGTTACCGCAGAGGCAGGAAAGAATCAGGATCCAGAGAATGCAGTTGCAGCCTCCTCCGTTAAATCCCAGTCCACAGCCATTGTTGTTGTCACATCCACAGTTACATCCGCAGTTCGTAGCAGCGAGATCACTCATGTGCCAGATCCTCCGTTTTTTTGAGTACACTTTATAGTATGTGACATCCCGTTTTTGGTTACAGAAGAGATTCAAAAACTCCGTAGACATTTAAGGTGCCGTACCCCCAGGAACGGTTGGGGTAGGTGAGATCCCGGGAACGGCCGGCGCCGCGGATCAGGAAATTTTTGAGTTCCGAGGAGGTCATGAGGTGTCTGGGATTTCCCTCTAGCCGCCAGTCGACCAGGAGAGCGGCTGCCCCGGCCGTGAGGGCTGCCGCTGCGCTGGTACCGGTGACGGAGGTGAGGCTGCCGTTTTTGGCGACGGCGGAGATCCCTACGCCGGGGGCGGCGAGCTCCGGTTTGATCTCGCCGGAGCGGGTATAGCCCCGGCTGGAATGAATGTAAAGGCTGCCGTTTTCGGCATCGTAGGCGCTGACGGAGATCGGCAGAAGCGTGGTAGAGGGGTCTGTAATCGTAGTGTCCGGATCGGGAGCCAGAAAAACCGTCTGGGGGGAGATGAAACCGGTGATCGGAAGCCAGAGCTGAAAGTCCCCATTGATATAGAAGTGATTTTCCACCCGGAGCGTCCAGAGACCGGGCGTGGGATCGGTGAAACGGATGAAAATCAGCTGATCTCCCGAGGCGGACTCCACGATCTCGTAGGAGATATCCACCCGGGTCCGTTCCAGCGTGAAATTAAGTGTGATATTCTGCGAGAGCCGGGCGGGAATCGTGGGGATGGTTTCGCCCAATGGAGAGGTCATGGAGATGGCGTAGAGTTCCGGTGACGAGGCCCAGAGTTCCACGACAAAGCCCCGTTCCTCTTTATCCACGAGGATTTCCACAGCCTGGACGGAGCCGGGCCCCGAGAGGGTTCCGGCGTAGTGATGGCTCCGTCCCGCCTCATTTCCGGCGGCGATGACGCTGTAGAAACCATCGATGGCTTCGGAGGCGCTCAAAACCTTTGTGAGAGGGGAAGCGCCGGTGTGGGAGCCCTGATTGGTACCAAGGCCGATACAGAGAATCAGGGGCTTTTTCAGCCGGTCGGCGAGGCCGAGGAAATACTGGATGCCGGCCATGAGATCCGTTTCCTGGAAGGCGACGGCATCCTCACGGATCAGGAGAAAGTCCCGGAGAAATTTTTTCGCGGGCTTGAGTTTTACCACGGCGATATCCGCGTTCGGAGCCGCGCCGGAGAAATCCGGGATCACATCTGCGCTTCCAGAGGCGATGCTCGCGAGAATGGTTCCATGGCCGTTTTCGTCGGCGGAAGGGACGACGGAGAGGGGATCTTCTGCGGTAAGCGCGCGGTTTAAGTCCTCCTCGGTGTAGGCGGAGCCGTAACTTAAATTTTCCGGCGGGGTACCGGTCTGGTCCGTCTGATCCCAGAGACCGACGATCCGGCTACGGCCGTCAGACCGGCGGAAAATCGGCTGGGTATAGTCGATACCCGTATCGATAAAGCCGAGGATAATGTCTTTTCCGGTATAACCGAGAAGGGGCTGGGAGCGGACTTTGAGGATTCCGGAGGCCTCGAGGCTGCTCTCATCCAGCAGCGTGTAGAGCTTGGGAATGTTGTAGTAACCGACATAGGCCAGCAGGTCCCGGGGAAGGCTGGAAAGGGGAACGTGGATCACTCCGTAATTGCCGCCCAGAAGTTCGCCTCCCATCTGCCTGTAGGCATTGAGAAAGTAGGAACCGCTCAGGGTTACGGGAAGAATGAGATCCGCGTAATCTTCCGAAAGGATCTTTTCAGAGACAGAAATTTCAGGCATAAAAAATCCCTTTCGTTTTCTTTAAACCTATGAAAATGGAGGAGAAAAAATGGCAAAAGGTCAAAGTTAAAATTTATCGGTGCTAAATATGCCCCCTTCGCAATATACTTTACCAGTATAGCGAGGGGGGATTTTTATGGAAGAATTTCATCTCTATAAAGACATCAAAGCCCGGACCGGCGGGGAGATCTTCCTGGGAGTGGTAGGACCTGTCCGTACCGGAAAGTCTACCTTTGTCCGGCACTTTATGGAGCTTCTGGTGCTGCCGAACCTGAAAGACAATGAGAAAAAGATTGCCACAGACGAACTGCCCACCAGCGGCAAAGGAAAGACAATCACGACAGTGGAACCCAAATTTGTGCCCAAGGAGGCGGCTCTTTTAAGGCTTCCCGATCAGACAGAGCTGAAGGTCCGGCTGGTGGATTGCGTGGGCTTTCCTGTGACCGGAGCCGACGGCATCACGGAGAAGGAAAAGCCCCGCATGGTAAAAACGCCCTGGGCGGAAGAAGAGATGCCCTTTGAAAAGGCGGCCTCCATGGGGACCGAGAAGGTTATCCGGGATCACGCCACGGCCGGGATTCTTATCACCTCCGACGGTTCTTTTGGGGAACTGGGGCGGGAGAGTTTCCCTGAGGCGGAAAAACGGACGGCGGAAGAGCTTCAGAAGACCGGGAAGCCCTGCATCGCTCTTATCAACAGCGCAGATCCTTATGGAAAAACCGCTATGGATACAGTGGAGCTTTTTGAGAAGGAGTACGGAATGGCTGCCATGGCCGTCAACCTGGAACGGCTGAGTGTGGAGGACGTTCAGCGGATCTTAAAGAAGATTCTCTATGAATTTCCGCTGGTACGGGTGGAGTTTTACATTCCGAAATGGACAGAGACTCTGGAGGCGGAGCATCCCGTGAAAAAGGCTCTGCTGGAGAAAGCCGGAGAGATTCTCTCCAAAGTAACCCATATCCGGGATCTGAAGGAGGAGAGCCTTTTTAAAACGGAAGCGCCCTGCATCAGCGGAATCCGCATGGAAGGCGTGATTCTTGCTCGGGGAGCTGTGAAGATTCGTATGGAGGTCGATGATACATACTATTACGCCATGCTGAGCGGCCTTGCCGGCGTGGAGCTTAAGGGAGAGTATCAGCTGATTTCCATGATCCGGGAGCTGGCGGAGAAAAAGAAGGCCTACGAGAAGGTGGAGGCGGCGATTCAGTCTGTGGAGAGTACCGGTTATGGCGTGATTCTGCCGGAACAGTCAGAGATCACTCTCGACGAGCCCACGGTGATCCATCAGGGAAGCAAATACGGCGTGAAAATCCGGGCCATGAGTCCCTCGATTCATCTCATCCGGGCAGATATCGAGACGGAGATCGCTCCCATCGTGGGAAGCGAGGCCCAGGCGGAAGATCTCATCGCCTATATTCGGGAAAATTCCAAAAGTGAGGAAGGCATCTGGAACACGAACATCTTCGGAAAATCCGTGGAACAGCTTGTGGGGGACGGTATCCGCACCCGCCTTGCCGTTATTGGTGAAGAAAGCCAGAAGAAGCTCCAGGACACGATGAGACGCATCGTCAACGAGTCCAAGGGAAGACTGATCTGTATTATTATCTAAAAAATCTGAAGCCAGAACTGAGTGGGGAAAAGTTGCCGGTTCTGGCTTTTTTGCATGGAAAAAGAGGCATTTTCTTCCCGTACGGAGAACCCCGTCGAAAGAAATTCCTAAGAAAAATTTGACAAATCCTAAGATATGACGTATAATGGCTACAACTAGTTAACAGATTTGTAATACTTTTTTGAAAAGAACTATTAGGGGGACTAGTATGAAAACAAAATTCCTTATGATTGCGGCCGGTTTCATGGCAGCTGCGGTGTGCTTTACGCCACAGACGGCCAGCGCTGCGAAAAGCAAGAGCGTATCCACAGTGACGGCGACCACGCAGACGCGCAGGAAACTGGGCTGGGTCAGAGAAGGAGGAAAATGGTATTGCTATCGTGCCAACGGTGAAAAAGCCAGAGGCCTGGTTGCCTATAAGCATAACTGGTACTACACGGACAAGCAGACCGGAGCGATGGTGACTGGCTGGGTAACTTTGAACGGAAAGCCGCGATACTTCCGCAAAGCGGGCGGATATATGATCCGCAGCGGACTCTGGAGACTGGACGGAAAGCTTTACTATTTTCAGCATACCAATACGATCTTAACAGATGGAACCCTGACGAAGGGCTGGCAGACCATTAAAAATAAGGATTATTATTTTGGCGATGACGGAGCAGCTGTCAGCGGCTTCCATGTGATTGACGGCACTACATATTATTTCCGGGCGAAGATCTGCTACAAAGCCACCGGCTGGCTGACGATCAACGGCAAGCGGTATCATTTCAACACCAGCGATTCTTCCAGAGCCAATGGAGCTATGGATACCGGTCTTGTGACCATCGACGGAAGCCAGTATTTCTTCGATGAAAAGGGTGTCATGATCACCGATGATTTTGATGCCAACGGCAAACATTATTCTTTTAGTGCCGATGGTAAATGTACGATTACGGATGCCAACAGCGGAAGCAATGACGCGGATGACAGTAGCAATACAAATAAGGACGGGCTCTCCGATGAGTTTCTGTTCTTTACGATCTATGAGTCCGGCAGAAGCGATGATTTCTATCAGGGCTATAATCAGACCGGCGGAGATCACGGAAACGCCTGCGGAAAATATCAGTTTGATTACCGGTATTCTCTGCTTCCCTTTGTAAAGTACTGTTACCAGAAGGATCCGGTATTCTTTAGGGAGTTTAAGATTTATGCAAGTCTTTCCCTTCTCCAGAAGAGCAAGCTCCAGGGCAATACCGCTTTCTACCGCGCATGGAATACGATCTTCAGCAGAAACAAAGTAAAATTTGCCAACTATCAGGATCAGTACGCGAAGCAGGAATATTATGATATCACCGAGCGTTATCTTTCCAAATACGGCATTGATATGAGCAAAAGACCGGATGTGGTCAAAGGAGCTGTGTACAGCTATTCCATCCAGCATGGACAGCTCTCAGCGGCCAATGCAGTCGTTGCAGCCAAGATCAGCAATTCCACCAGCGACAGTGAATTTCTTCGACTCCTATATTACTACCGTATGAAACAGTATCCGGCTTACGTCAGCCGCTACCGTTCCGAGTATGCACAGGCGCTGAGCCTTTTGAGAAAAGCAGCATAAACAAAGAGCCTTCCGGTTTCTTCCGGAAGGCTTTTTTTCGCCCGAGTCTTGCTATCCGGGCGGCTTTTATGGTATGATGTGGAAGGTCTGACGGAAGACCGAAATCATAACAGATTTTTAAAAGATTACATAGAAGAAAAGAGGAACTTACATGACATTAGAAGAAGCAAAAAAAGCCATAAAAGAACCGGATCAGCAGGCGATGGAACTCTGCAAGCGCCGCTGGGACAGCATCGCCAAACCGCTTCACAGTCTTGGAAAGCTGGAGGACAATCTGGTGAAAATCGCCGGTATTACAGGAAGCGCCGATATTCATCTGGAGAAAAAAGCCCTCGTGACCATGTGTGCGGATAACGGCGTTGTGGAGGAAGGTGTGACCCAGACCGGTCAGGAAGTGACCGCGATTGTGACAGACAATTTCCTGAACAAAAAGGCCACGGCCAGCATCCTCTGTTCCATGGCCGGGGCGGATATTTTTCCCGTGGATATCGGCGTGGCGGCAGAGACTCACGTCATCGACCGGAAGATCGCTTGGGGCACGAAGAACATGACCAAAGGCCCGGCTATGACCCGCGAGGAGGCCCAGCAGGCTCTGGAGACCGGTATTTCCATGGTGGAAGAACTGAAAAATAAAGGCTATTCCCTGATTGCCACCGGCGAGATGGGTATCGGAAACACGACTACCAGCAGCGCTGTGGCCTCCGTTCTCCTGAACGAAGAGGTGGAAAAAATGACCGGCCGGGGCGCCGGCCTTTCCTCCGAGGGAATGACACGGAAGATCAACGCTATCAAAAAAGCGATCGAGATCAATCAGCCGGACCCGACGGACGGCGTGGACGTTCTCTCAAAGGTGGGCGGTTTTGATATAGCAGGTATGGCAGGCCTCTTCATCGGCGGAGCTGTCTATGGCGTGCCCATCGTGATCGATGGCTTTATTTCCGCAGTGGCAGCCCTGGCAGCAGCCAGAATCTGCCCCCTGGTAAAAGAATACATGCTGGCTTCCCACGTTTCCAAAGAGCCTGCGGCTCATCTGATTCTGGAGGCTCTGGGCCTTTCTGCTCCACTGCACTGCGATATGTGCCTGGGCGAAGGCACTGGTGCTGTGGTCCTTTTCCCCATTCTGGACCTGGCCTGCGGCGTATACAACGGAATGAGTACCTTCCAGGATATTCAGGTGGAAGAGTACAAGCCTCTGGCGTAAATGTTTTTTGTTGTCACCGGAGGAAGCGGCAGCGGAAAGTCCGCTTTTGCCGAGAAACTGACGGCGTCTCTCGGGGAAGGACGCCGGATCTACATTGCCACCATGATGTGCTTTGATGAGGAAGGAAAGAAACGGATCAGCCGCCACCGGGCCATGCGGGCGGACAAGCATTTTGAGACGCTGGAGCGGTACACGGATCTTTGCGGACTTGAAGTTCCGGAGGATTCCATCCTGCTTCTCGAGTGTATGTCAAACCTTGTGGCCAACGAGATGTTTGACGAGAGCGGCGCGAAAGAGGGAACAGTGGAGGCTGTGGTGGAAGGCCTCCACCACCTCCGGAAAAAAGCCCGTCATCTGGTGGTGGTGACGAATGAGATTTTTTCAGACGGACTAGAATATGACCCGGAGACAAAGAAATATCAGGCTTACCTCGGCGCGGTGAACTGTCGCATGGCGGAGGAAGCGGATGGTTTTTATGAGGTGGTCTACGGGCTTCCGCTTGTGAGAAAAGGAGAGTATCGGTTATGAATCTGATTCGCAGCTTTTTTATCGCATTTTCCATGTATTCCAAGATCCCCATGCCCCGTACGGACTGGACGAAGGAGAGCATGCGCTATGCCATGTGCTTTTTTCCGGTTATCGGCGCGGTCATCGGGGGCCTGCTTTATCTTTGGATCTATCTTACCGGGGACAGCACCGGAAGCCTTTTCCGGGCCGCTGTGGCGGTTTTGATCCCTATTATTATCACGGGAGGCATTCATCTGGATGGTCTTCTGGATACGGCGGACGCTTTGAGTTCCTATAAGAGTATGGAGGAAAAACTGGAGATTCTCAAGGATTCCCACACAGGAGCCTTCGCGATCATCGTGGGCGGCGCCTGGTTTATTCTGGCTCTGGGAACCTGGTCCGAGGTGCGCCTTGAAATGATGCCGGTGCTTGCCCTCTCCTTTGTGCTGTCGAGAGCTCTTTCCGGCCTGGCCGTCGTGATTTTTCCGAAGGCCAAGAATACGGGTCTTGCCGCCACCTTTTCTGAGATGGCAGTGAAGCGGACTGTGGCCATTACCATGATTGGTTTTATCCTGGTTTTCGGCGTGCTGGCGATTTATCTGAATCCGGTCTACGGCGTGCCCATGGATATCGCAGCAGGACTGGTATTTTTCTATTATTATCGGATGTCAAAAAATAAATTTGGGGGAATCACCGGGGATCTGGCAGGCTTTTTCCTGACAGTGTCCGAGCTTGCTATGGCCCTTACGGTCGTGGCGGTGTTCCTTATAAAGGGGTGAAAAGATGAAAGTATTTGTCGGAGGCGCTTTTCAGGGAAAAAAGAAGGCGGCCATGGAGAAAACGGGACTCTGTGAAACCGATTTCCTTGACGGAGAGACCTGCACGAAAGAAGAACTTTTAACCGGAAAGGCCGTGAACCATTTTCACAGCTATATCCGCCGGGCTTTGAAAGAAGAGCGTGAGGGGGCTCTGGATGCTTTTGTGCAGGAGCTTTTCCGGAAAAATCCTGACCTTGTCATTGTGTCCACGGAACTTGGCTATGGCATTGTTCCCATAGATGCTTTTGACCGTCTGTACCGGGAGAAGGTCGGGCGAATCCTCTGTAAGGCTGTGGAGCAGGCGGAGGAGGTTTACCGGGTCGTTGCAGGAATCCCGGTCTGTATCAAAGGAGAGAAGGTATGAGAGTTGTTCTGATCCGTCATTCAAAGACGGCGGGAAATTTAAAGGGGCGCTATATCGGAACCACCGACGAGCCACTCTGCGAGGAGGGCATCCGTCTGCTGGAGGGGAAAAACTATCCGGCGGCGGAGCTTGTCTATGTAAGCCCGATGAAGCGCTGCCGGGAGACGGCGAGTCTTATCTATCCGACGCTTACCCAGCGGGAGGAGCCGCTGCTCCGGGAATGTGATTTCGGGGATTTCGAGAATAAGAACTATCTGGAGCTCAATGGAAATCCGGACTATCAGGCCTGGGTGGACAGCGGAGGAACCCTGCCTTTTCCGGGAGGAGAGAGCCGGGAGGCTTTTCAGGAACGCTGCCGGGAGGGCTTTTTGAAGATCATGAAAGAGGCCCTGACGAAAAAAAGAGAGACTGTCGCTGTGGTGGCCCACGGCGGGACGCTGATGAGCGTTCTTTCAGCCTTTGCAGTGCCGGAAAAACCTTTCTATGACTGGCAGGTGAAAAACGGCCGGGGCTTTTTATTAGAGGTTCCGGAGAATTTTCCAGAGAAAAGAGAACTCACGGTTCTGGAATCTTTGTGAAAAAACGAACATATGGTTGATTTTGAAAAATGCCTGTGCTATGATAAAGAATAACGATAAGAAAAGAAACGATCTTTTTCTGGGAGCGGTGCTGTTTCTCGCGGCGGCCGTTCTTTTTCTGGGTCAGCATGTGTTCCGGGAAAAGGGAGCGGCTATTCAGGTGCTGGTGAAAGATGAAGAATTTGGAACCTATCCCTTAAGCGAGGATCAGGAGATCCCGATTGGGGAGGGGAATATTCTTGCCATCAGCGGCGGAGAAGCCTTTATGAAATGGGCGGATTGTCCGGACAAGCTCTGCATCCACCAGGGGAAGATCTCCCATACGGGGGAAACCATCGCCTGTCTTCCCAACCGGGTGACGGTGCGGGTGATAAGCGGAGCTGCCTCAAATGTGGACAGCATTGCTGGATAAGGAGAAGAGATGAACAAAAAATCTCCGGCTTTCTATGGGGTTCTGGCTTCGCTGGCTCTGATTGCCTCCTATGTGGAGTCTCTGGTGCCGCTGCCGGTGCCCGTTCCGGGCATTCGCTTAGGGCTTGCCAATGCGGTGGTTCTGGCGGTGCTGGAACTCTTCGGCTTTCGGGAGGCTTTCCTGGTGTCTGTGGTTCGGATTCTGCTTTCCGGCTTCCTTTTTGGAAATCTTTCCAGTATTTTTTACAGTCTGGGGGGAGGGCTTTTGAGCCTTCTGCTTATGAACCTTCTATATAAAAAGGGGAGCTTTGAAACTCTGGGAATCAGTATGGCGGGAGGCGTGGCCCACAATTTCGGCCAGCTTCTGGTGGCTTCCCTGGCGGTACAGAATTTAAGCCTTTTTTATTATTTTCCGGTTCTTCTGGGAGCCGGAGTCCTGACAGGAGCCGTCATTGGCATTCTGGATGGGGAGATCCTGAAAAGGATCAGGAAGAGAGGATACAGCGCATGATTTCATATGTAAGAGGAGAACTGGTGCAGGCTATGGATACCTATGCCGTTCTGGATGTCAACGGTTTCGGCCTTCGGGTCTTTCTGACGGGAAGGGATCTCTCAGCCCTGCCTCCAAACGGGGAAGAGGTCCGGTTTCACACCTATTTTATGGTGAAGGAGGACGCCATGCAGCTTTATGGCTTCCTGCGGCCCGACGACCTTGAGGTCTATAAGCTGCTCCTTGCTGTCAATGGCATTGGTCCCAAAGCGGCTATGGGGATTTTGTCGGCCCTGAGCGCCGACGATATCCGCTTTGCGGTTCTCTCCGGGGATGAGAAGACCATCACCAAAGCGCCGGGCATCGGCAAGAAGACGGCCCAGAAGCTGATTCTGGAGCTCAAGGATAAGTTCAGCCTGGAGGAAGCCTTTGACAAACGGCTGGAGAATGCAGGCAGCGTTCCGGCCGGTTCCGGCATCATGAACGATGCCAAAACGGAGGCAGTGGAGGCTCTGACAGCTCTCGGTTACTCCAACGCGGACGCTCTCCGGGCCGTGAAGAAGGCAGCTGTCTCCGATGAGATGGATACGGAAGAGATTCTGAAAGCGGCGCTCAAAAACATGTTCTAATTCAGAGCAAAGTAGATTTTCGGTTGAAAGTGTGAGTCATGCTTGCATGAACGAGCACTTTTAACTGGAAATCTATTTGGCGAGAAGCCACATCGAGATGAAGCGAAGCGGAATCGAGATGTGCTCTGAATTGTCACGAAATATGGTATAGATAGAGGAAGCATATGGCGAAACGAATTATTACGACGGATATTACAGAAGAAGATCAGAAAAACGAGGGCTCTCTCCGGCCGAAACTTTTGAGTGATTATGTGGGTCAGGAGAAAGCCAAGGGAAATCTCAAGATCTATATCGAGGCGGCAAAACAGAGGGGGGACTCTCTGGATCATGTGCTTTTCTATGGCCCTCCGGGTCTTGGAAAGACGACCCTGGCCGGAATCATCGCTAACGAGATGGGCGTTCACATGAAGGTCACTTCCGGCCCGGCGATCGAAAAGCCCGGGGAGATGGCGGCGATTCTGAATAACCTTCAGGAGGGAGATATTCTCTTTGTGGATGAGATTCATCGGCTGAACCGCCAGGTGGAGGAGGTTCTCTACCCGGCGATGGAGGATTTTGCCATCGATATCATGATCGGAAAAGGTTCCTCGGCCCGTTCTATCCGCCTGGATCTTCCGAAATTTACACTGGTGGGAGCCACGACGAGAGCCGGTCTTCTGACGGCTCCCTTAAGAGATCGTTTCGGCGTGATTCATCATCTGGAATTTTACACGGTGGAGGAACTGAAGACGATCATCCTTCGTTCCGCCTCTCTTCTGGATGTGGAGATCGACGAGGCCGGAGCCCTGGAGCTGGCGAAACGGTCCAGAGGAACGCCCCGTCTGGCCAATCGGCTGTTAAAAAGGGTCCGGGATTTTGCCCAGGTCAAGTACGAGGGAAAGATCGATCAGAAAGTGGCTTCTTTCGCGCTGGATCTTCTGGAGGTAGATACCTGCGGTCTGGATCAGGTGGACCGGCGGCTTCTTCTAACGCTGATCGAGAAATTCAACGGCGGCCCCGTGGGTCTTGATACCCTGGCGGCGGCCATCGGAGAGGACTCGGGAACCATCGAGGATGTCTACGAACCCTACCTGATTCAGAACGGATTTCTGAACCGGACCCCGCGGGGGCGGATGGCCACAGAGCTGGCTTTTCACCATCTTGGTATCGAAGCATAAAATCTTTTTTTCGAAAAATGTTGTAATCTCAGGGAATTTGTTTATAATAGTAGGAGAGAATCAACCCAAGAAAGGAAGAAAAAGGGCTTATGTCATCCAAAAATAAAACGGAGGTCCTGATTGCAGGCAAGATTTTTACCTTGAGCGGGTACGAGAGTGAGGAATACCTGCAGAAGGTTGCTACATATATTAACAATAAGATCGCGGAGTTTAAGAAGCTGGACGGCTACAATCACCAGACCAAGGAGAATAAGAGCATTCTTCTGGAGCTGAACATCGCCGATGATTATTTCAAGGCGAAGAAGCAGGTCGAGATGGTGGAGGAGGAGCTTTCCGAGAAGGACAAGGAACTCTACGATCTCAAGCATGAGCTGATCAATGCCCAGATCCAGCTCGAAAACCAGGAAAAAGACCTGGAGGCGTCGCGCAAGGAAAACACGGAGCTTCAGAAAGAGGTTGTCCGCCTGCAGACGGAAAGGGACGAACGGAACAGGAAATAAATGCAGAGGCTGTTGCATGCGCATACCGTGTGACAGCCTTTCCTTTTACTTATGCGGAGGAAGATAGATATGACAAAAAGAGCGGAATTACTGGCGCCGGCAGGATCTTTCGAGAGTATGGTGGCCGCGGTCAATGCAGGAGCGGATGCCGTCTATATGGGCGGTTCCCGGTTTGGAGCCAGAGCTTACGCGGAAAATCCGGACACGGGAAAAATGATCGAGGCGCTGGATTTCTGCCACCTTCACGGGGTAAAACTGTATATGACAGTAAATACGCTCCTGAAGGAACAGGAGATGGGAGACCTCTATGATTTTCTGGCTCCCTTTTATGAGCACGGTCTGGATGCGGCCATTGTCCAGGATTTCGGCGTATTGCGCTATCTGAAGCGCCAGTTTCCAGAGCTGGATCTCCATGCGAGCACCCAGATGACGGATCAGAGCGCCGAGGGCGCGGCCATTCTGGAAAAATTCGGCGTGACGCGGGTGGTGACTTCCCGGGAGCTGACCCTTCCGGAGATCCGGAACATCCACGAAAAAACAGACCTTGAGATTGAGTCCTTCGTCCACGGGGCCCTCTGTTACTCCTATTCCGGTCAGTGTCTTTTGAGCAGTATGATCGGCGGCCGGAGTGGAAACCGGGGCCGCTGTGCCCAGCCCTGCCGCCTGCCCTGGCATTTTTCCAGGGAGCCGAGAGGAGCGGGAGAGTATCTCTTAAGCCCCAAGGATATCTGCACTTTGAAGATCCTGCCGGAGATTCTGGAGGCCGGAGTCTATTCCCTGAAGATTGAAGGGCGGATGAAGCGGCCGGAGTACACGGCCGGCGTGACCAGAATTTACCGGAAATATCTGGATCTTCTGGAAGAAAAAGGAAAGAAAAACTATAAGGTGGATGAGAGAGATATCGAGGAGCTGATGGATCTCTATAATCGCGGCGGTTTTTCGGAAGGCTATTATAAGACCAAAGGGAATGCAGGCATGATGAGTACGTTTCGGCAGAATCATTTCGGCACGAAAGGGGCCAAAGTTCTGGCGGTACGGAAAAATCTCATCACGGCCCGGGCCCTGGAGGACCTCCATAAGGGCGACGTTCTGGAGAGCGCCACGATGAATGCGGAGATTCCGTCCGGAAGAGATTTTCAGATGAAAGCAGGCCGGGATATGCGGGTCGCTCCCGGGGAAATCCTTCACCGGACCCAGAATGCGGCTCTCCTTGCAGAGCTTTCTGCCTATCAGAATTTCGGATTTCATAGGGAAAAACTTAATGGGAAATTAAGAATCTCCCTTGGAAAACCTGTTATACTCTCACTGAATTATGGCGGATTTTCGGCGGAGGTTTCCGGGGCGGCAGCAGAACCGGCTCAGAAGTCGGCTCTCACCCGGGAAAGTGTCGAGAAGCAGCTCCGAAAGACCGGAAACACAGAATTTACCTTCGATCAGCTGGAAATCGAGCTGGAGGAAGGCTGTTTCCTTCCGGTGCAGGCCCTAAAGGAGCTTCGAAGAGAAGGCATCGAGAAGCTCTCGGGGGCGGTTCTTGGAAGTTCCAGGCGGAGTTGTCCGGAGAAACTGGTTCCGGAGAGTTTTTCCGGGGAAAAAGCAGAAGAGCCGTATCTTGCTGTACTGGTTTCTGATGCCCGTCAGGCAGAGGTCCTTCTGAATCAGCCGGGCATCCGGCGTTTCTATCTGGAGAGCGATCTTCTTCTGGAGCAGCCGGAAACCTTTTTTCACCTTCGGAAAACCATCCAGGGTCAGGGAAAGGAATGTTTTCTTGCGATGCCGCCCCTTTTCCGGGCAGACAAGAGAGCGCTTTTTGAGACGGAAGAGACAGAGAGGAACCTTACTTTTCCGGATGGTTTTCTTGTGCGGAACCTGGAAGAGCTGGCTTATCTGAAGGAACGGGTGCCGGGAGCGGTCCTGATCGCGGACGCGAACCTTTATTCCTGGAATCAGGAGGCCCGTACTTTCTTAAAAGAACAGGGCTTTTCGGCGGATACGGCTCCTCTGGAGCTCAACAGCCATGAGCTTTCCAGGAGAGGGCTTTCTGGCAGCGAGCTTGTAGTCTACGGCAGGGCGGCGCTGATGCTTTCCTCCCAGTGTGTGAAACGGACCACGGGAAACTGCAATAAAAAGAAAGAATTTACTTTCCTTACAGATCGGAAGGGTAAGACTTTTCCTGTCTGGAGCGACTGTTCGGTCTGCATAAATATCGTTTTCAACACGGCTCCGCTGGACCTTTCGGATCAGGAACAAGAGATCCGCGCGCTGGCTCCTGTGGGAATACGCCTTTCCTTTACGACAGAAACGGCAGAGGAAGCAGAGAAAATCGCCGAAACTTACGCCCGGCGCTTCCTTTTCGGGGAAGCTGCTTCTATGAAGCTTCCGGAGTTTACCCGGGGGCATTTTAAACGGGGAGTGGAGTAGAAAAATCATGACAAAACTGATTATTGACATTTCTAAGTATGTTCTGCTGGTGCTCATCGCTCTTTACGCGCTGCAGAGCTATATCATTTTCAAAAAAAAGAATGAGGACGCGAGGGAATTTCTGTTCCTGAGACAGAATGTTCTGATGTTCGCCATTCATTTTATCGCCTTCACGGTGTTTTACCTGAAGATGGATGAGTCCACGCTCTTTTATTTTTACGGAGCCCAGGCGATCTATCTGGGAGCGGTGCTGGTGCTTTTCCGGAATCTTTACCCCAGGGCTTCGAAGCTTCTGGTCAACAACATGTGCATGCTGATCACGATCGGCTTTATCATGCTGACCCGTATCTCTTACGACCAGTCGATGAAGCAATTCAAGATCCTGGCGATCGCCACGGTGGCGGCCCTGATCATTCCGATCCTGGTCAAAAAGCTGAAATTTCTGGATAAACTGGGCTATATTTACGCGCTGGGCGGTATCGGCCTTTTGGGCGTGGTGCTGGTTTTTGCAAAGTTCAGCTACGGTTCCAAGCTGTCCCTGAGCATCGGCGGCTTTACGTTCCAGCCTTCTGAGTTTGTAAAGATCATCTTTGTCTTTGCGGTGGCAAGCCTTCTGGCGAAAGCGACCGACTTTAAGCATGTGGTCATCACGACGGCCATCGCCGGAGCCCATGTGCTGATCCTCGTGGTCTCCAAGGACCTGGGAAGTGCGCTGATCTTCTTTGTGACGTACCTTGTCATGCTTTATGTGGGTACCAGAGACTGGCGGTATCTCTTCCTTGGTATTGCGGCGGGAGTTATCGCTTCCGTGGCTGCCTATTTTCTTTTCAGCCATGTGCGCGTCCGTGTTCAGGTCTGGAAGGATCCTTTTGCTTCTTACACCGGAGACGGCTACCAGGTGGCCCAGTCCCTTTTCGCTATCGGTGCGGGCGGCTGGTTTGGAACGGGCCTTTACCAGGGTTCTCCGACGATGATTCCGATTGTGGAGCAGGATTTTATGTTTTCTGCAATCTGTGAAGAGCTGGGCGGTTTCTTTGCGATCTGCCTGATCCTCATCTACATGAGCTGCTTTATCATGTTCGTGAACATCGCCTTCAAGATGGAAAATAAATTTGCAAGACTGGCTTCTCTGGGGCTTGGCTGTACCTTTTCCGTGCAGGTCTTCCTGACTGTGGGCGGAGCCATGAAAATGATCCCCTCCACCGGTGTGACTCTTCCGTTTATCAGTTACGGAGGAAGTTCCATCATGAGTACGGTCATTATGTTTGCCATCGTTCAGGGCTTCTACATCTCCCGACGCGAGGAGCGGGGAGAGTACCCCGACGGGGAATACGGATATTACGACGAATATGGAAATTTTTACCCGGGGCCGGACGGCTACGCTCCTTACGGGTATGATGAGAACGGCTATCCCTATCCGTATCCGAAGGACGGCCACGAAAACGGCTATCCTTATGAGGGAGACGGCTATGGCTATCCGGAAAATGGATATGACAACGGTTATCCTTATCAAGAAAATGGTTACATGCCCTATCAGCAGGTGGGTTACGACGAGAATTTTCCGGACCCGCAGAACTCCGGCCCGGATCTTTATGCGCCCGACCGGGGTTACGGAATGAATGAATACGATGAGGAGACAGATGGCAGTGAGGAGGAATCCAATGAAAAAGAAAGACATAAATTCAGCTTACGAAGAAAATCCCGTTGAGGATTCCCCTGCGGAGGAACCCTCCGGGAAAAAGAAAAAAGGAAAAAAGAAGAAACAGGAAACGGAAGGCGCTCCTGAGTCCAGAAAAGAGCAGAATAAGGTCTTTGTGAAGGCCAGCTATTTCTTTGTGCTGATGTTTTTAAGCCTCTGCGGTTATCTGGTCTATTTCAACATCGCGGACCGGGAGAGCATCAACAGCAACAGCTATAATACGAAACAGGACAGCAAAGATAACATGGTGATCCGCGGAAATATTTATTCCTCTGACGGAGAGATTCTGGCCACCACCAATGTGGCGGAGGATGGCAGCGAGACCAGAGAGTATCCTTACGACCGGGTTTTCGCCCATGTCGTGGGCTATGCCAGCAACGGCCGCTCCGGTACGGAATCTACCTATAATACAGAGCTGACTTCCTGCCATGCCTCTCTTTTTGAGCAGATCAAAAACGAGGCCCAGGATGTGAAAATTCAGGGAGACAGCGTGAATTTAAGCCTGAGTACATTGCTGCAGCGGGCTGCCTATGACGCTCTGGGAAATTACCGGGGAGCAGTGGTGATTATGGAGCCTTCCACAGGTCGGATTCTGGCCATGGTCTCCAAGCCGGATTTCAGCCCGGCTTCTATCTCAGCCGACTGGGAGTCCTTAAATGATGAAAATTCCGGAAGTCCGCTTCTGAATCGTGCAGTGCAGGGACTTTACCCGCCGGGGTCCACCTTCAAGATCATTACGACGCTGGCTTACATGCGTCAGCACCCGAACGATTATCAGAACTTTGTCTTCAACTGCGAAGGTCTGGTTACAAGAGATGACGTGAGCATCACCTGTTACGGCGGTTCCGTCCATGGAATGGAAGATCTGGAAACTGCGTTTAAAAATTCCTGTAACGGCGCTTTTGCCACGATTGGAACCGAGCTGGATAATGCGGAGTTCAAAAAGATCTGTGAATCCTTTGGTTTCAATAAGGATCTCTCCATCAACATGGCTTCTGCGGACAGCCGTTTCACTCTGGCAGAGGACGCTTCCTACGGTGAGGAGATGACGACTGCCATCGGTCAGGGCGATACCTTGGCAACGCCGCTTCAGATGGCTTTGGTGGCCTCAGCTGTGGCAAATGGCGGAACTCTCATGAAACCCTACTATGTGGACAGCATTTCTACCTATGACGGGGATGAGGTGAAAACCTTCAAACCTTCCAGCTATGCCACCGTGATGTCTGCGGACGAGGCGGAAACCATCGGAAATTATATGATCACCACGGTGCAGAGCGGTACGGCCAGCGCCCTTTCCGGAGCTTCCTATACGGCAGCAGGAAAGACAGGTTCTGCCGAGTATGATACGGCCTCCGGCGAGCGCGGTACTCATAGCTGGTTTGTGGGCTACACGAATGTGGACAACCCGGAACTTGCCATCGCTGTCATCGCTGAGGACGGCGGTTCCGGAAGCAGCACGGCGGTTCCGATTGCAAAATATATTTTTGATACTTATTATCAGAATAAGTACGGCTATTGATGAGGAGGAAAAGCCGGGGTTGACTGAATGAACGCAAAGAGTTATACTTAAATCAGTTTTATCATGCACAACGCATAACAGGAGGAATTGCAATGATTGAGGCAACGAGCTGTGGCGGTGTGGTCATATTTCGGGGCAAAATCCTGCTTCTGTACAAGAGTTACAAGAACAAGTACGAGGGCTGGGTTCTGCCAAAAGGAACTGTAGAGGCTGGTGAAGAGTATAAGGACACAGCAACGAGGGAGGTGCTGGAGGAGACAGGCGTTCACGCGTCGATCATCAAATATGTTGGCAAGAGCCAGTATACATTTAACGTGCCGGAAAACACGGTGTCCAAGGATGTACACTGGTACCTCATGATGTCAGACAGCTATTACAGCAAACCACAACGTGAAGAATATTTTGTGGATTCGGGCTATTATAAGTTTCATGAAGCCTATCACCTGCTGAAATTTTCCAACGAGAAACAGATACTGGAACGTGCATATAATGAGTATCTGGACCTGAAAAAGAGGAATCTCTGGGGAAGCAGAAAATATTTTTAAGAGGAGGAACTGCTGCACCGGATCGTAGGACCGGGTGCGGCAGTTTTTCTTTTAAAAAGTAGTGGAAAAAACAGGAAAATCTGTTAGAATAAGGAATAGTGATTGGAATTTATGGAAATGATCCATAAAAGGAGGCAGGACCGCAGGGTCGAAAGGAAGATTCTATGAAATGGTATGGAAAGCTTTATGTAGGCCCCGAGGCCGCGAAAAAACAGTCGAAGATCATCTGGAAGCTGAAATGCGGCGCTGGAATGCTGAATATCTATCTGGTGACGCTGGCCTCCAACGGAAAAGATCTCTTTGATATCCTGCCTTCCCATCTTCTGAAACAGAAAGCATTAAGAAGGAATCTTCCCATGATCGTCGGTATCGCCGTGGGTTATGAGGAAGCTGTGGATCTGGTGGTCGGGATTGTGGAGGAAACCATCCGGAAGACCGGCGGCACCGACGTGAGGCAATATCTGAAAGACAAGCTTGAAAAAGAAGGATTGTGAGACATGCTACATATCATTTTGGTTATACTGAAAGCAGTGGGAATCCTGTTGGCGGCAGTCCTGCTCCTTCTCTTGCTGGCCCTGTTGCTTCTTCTGTTTGTACCCCTGCGCTATGAGGTTGCCTTCCGGCATACGGAGGAAGATACCTTTGTCAGGGGAAAAGTGAGCTGGCTCCTTCATCTGGTGACGGCGAGAATCTTCTATGAGAAGCCGGATGGAAAAGGGCTGGCGGTGAAAATAGGAGGCTTTCAGCTGATTCCGAAGAAGGGGAAGAAGCCGAAGCCCGTGAAAAAGACATCGCCTAAGAAAACCAGGGCAGAGAAATCGGCTGCGGTGCCGAAGCCGAAGGCGGAGGAAGCCCGGAAGAAACCTGCGGATCAGTCGAAGAAACAGGAATCCAAGCAGACAGAGATGGAAAAAACCGTACCAGAACGGATTCCGGAGAAGAAAATATCCGTACCTGTGCCTGAACCTGAAAAATCCCAGGAAACATCGGTAGCCGTGCAGCCGAAACCGGAGCCAGTGCCAGAAACGATATCAAAAACGGTTTCCAGAACAGAGCCGACACCGTCACCGGAACCTGCAGCTGAGCCAGTTACCGCTCCCCGGAAGTCCATTTTCTCGAGCCTGGGCGAAAAGCTCCGCGAGATTCCGGAATTTTTCAAGAAGCTCCGGGCGGTCATCCTGGCCATCGGCCAGCTGCTCAAAAAGCAGCTCGACCGGATCAAAGCGCTTTTTCATTCCCTGGCGGAGTTGAAGGCAAAAATCGACCATTATATTGAGATCTGGCAGGAAGAGGAGACGCAGAACCTGATCCGTTCCGTGAAAAGTTATCTTTTTTATCTGCTTCATCATATCCGGCCGCGAAAAGGAAAAGGCTATCTGAAATATGGCCTCCCGGACCCGGCGATTACGGGGCAACTCACAGGTTTTCTCTATGTGCTGCGGCCCCTGGCTTTTTCCAAACTGGCTCTGGAGCCGGTCTTTGAGACAGAAGAGATTGTTCTGGAGGGAGACCTGGTGATCAAAGGCCATGTCCGGCTGGTTCATCTGGCCTATGTTGGTTTGAAACTTCTTTTTGATAAAAATTTGAAACATCTCAGACAGAGACTGAAAGAATAGGAGGAGATAAAAATGGCAGACGAAAGTAAAAAGAACAATTTCCAGAATACGGTAGATTCTCTTTTCAAAGGAATGGACGGTTTTATGACCACGAAGACCGTCGTGGGAGATGCGATTACCGTGGGTGACACGATCATCCTTCCGCTGGTGGACGTTTCCTTCGGCATGGGAGCTACAGCCAAGGCAGAAGGTGTGAAAAGCGGCGGAGGCGGCGGCATCGGCGGAAAAATGACCCCCAGCGCAGTCCTTGTCATCAAAGACGGTGCGACGAAGCTGGTGAACATCAAGAATCAGGACAGCATGACCAAGATCCTTGATATGGTGCCGGATTTCGTCAATAAATTTACCTCAGGTTCCGATACAGATCCCGCAGAGAAAGCAGAAACAGAGGAATAAAAAAGAAAGACAGCGCCTGAAACCTGCCGAAGCTGGCAGCGCCGGGAGCTGTTTTCTTTTTGCCAAAGCATGAAATCTCAGGAAAAAGCTGCATATACTGTAGGAAAGAAGCATTTGGGGCGAGAATATGAAACGGATAACCGGCTACACGATGTTCTGGATCGGAATCGGGATCCTGATTTCATTTTTTCTGCCGGGGACCTTTTCGGCGGTGGTTCTGACTGCTTTTCTGCTGATTGTGGGCTACTGTCTTTTCTGCGGATAAACAAAGGAGAATATCATGAAAGTACAAAGAAAAGCTGTCTTTTGGGGACTCCTGTTTTGGATTCTCCTGGCTCTGGGCGGAAGCGTGCAGGCGGACGAGGGCGGCTATACCATCACGGATTACGATGTGAAAGCCATCCTTCACACGGACAATACCATCGATGTGACGGAGCGGATCGGCGTCTATTTTACGGAAGAGCGCCATGGCATTTATCGGAATATTCCCATGGAGATGACGGTAGTCCGGGATATTTCCAAAAAACAGGACAAGAGTGAGGAGAAGATCTTCCGTTACGGAAATAAGATCCGAAACATTCAGGTCAAAGGCGATGAATTTACCGCCAGCCGTCAGGGAGAGGACGAGGTCATCAAGATCGGCTCCGAGGATGAGGCGGTGATCGGGGCAAAGACCTATGTGCTCACCTATACTTATGTGATGCCGGACGACCGGATTCCTTACAGCGATTTCCTCTATTATTCGATTCTTGGGTCTGAGACGGAAGTGCCGATCAATCGTTTCACTTTTCGGCTGACCTTTGAAAAGCCTCTGACGGACGCTTCTCTGGAGGCTTTCCTGATCTACAGCGGAGACCCGGGTGAAAAGAAAAATATGCTGAAAGTTTCCTACGAGCTCAACGAATACGGCGTCAGCGGTCAGGCGGAGAATATCGGAGAGAACCAGGCGGTGACAGTTTTTACGAACCTGCCGAGAGGCTACTTTAAAAATGCTTTCAAGCTTTCAGCCGCTTTTCCGGAGACGATGTTTGCGTTGACAGCCATTTTGTCTGTTCTTTATCTGATCTTATCCCTGATTTTTCGGAGTCGTGCGAAGTTCGGCCGGGTGGTTTATTATCCGCCGGAGGAGATGGACAGCGCCAAAGCAGGGGCAATCTATCGCGGCGCCGTGCGTTTTACGGACCTGCTTTCTCTGATCCTTTACTGGGCCCAGCAGGATTATGTGGAGATTCATGGCCGGAAGAAGAAAAAGACGGAGGGGATCCGTCTCGTGAAAAAGAAAGAACTTCCGGAATCCGCTCCGGCCTATCAGAAGACGATGTTTGAGGCTCTTTTCCGGGATGGAGCGGAAGAAGTCTATACGCAGAAGCTGCCGGAAGGTTTTGAAAAATATCTCCGGAAAGCCTTAAAAGAACTGGAAAAAGAGTTTAACGGGGAAAAAGATCTGGGCCTTCGGAAATTTCTGGACTGGATAGCGATGATACTTGTCTCTGTGAGCTTCGGCATTTTTATCGGCGGCTCCAGTGCTGTTTCACTGAGCGACCATATGGTCTTCGGAGTCTTTGGGGGCATTGTAATCTTCATGGCCTGGAGGAACCGGCAGAAGGCCAAAGGCGAAGAGGCCTTTTCAGACGGGGAAGCAGGCGGTTTTCTTCGCTGGGTGATCTTCCTGTTTCTGATGTTCTGTATTCTGGTGGATGTCTGGTTCTGCACCGGCGTGGATTGCCTCATATCGGATCTTTATATGTACGGTGGTTTTGCTTTTGGGGCAGCGGCAGCCCTGTTCGGCGGTTCTCTCTTTCATTTTTCCGCTTACCGGAATGCTCTCTGGAAGGAGCTTTCCGGTCTCAGAAAATTTATCTGGAAAGGTGATAAAGGTACACTGGAGCGCCTCCTCATTTCAGATCCCGACTACTATTATCGGATATTCCCTTATGCAGTAGCTTTAGGTCTCACGGCCCGCTGGGAGAAAAACTTCCGGCCCATCCGGAACACCCAGCCCTTCTGGTACAAAGTGGACGAGGATGATCCTTTCTCCGCCCGCTACATGGACCGCTGGATCAGCGAGGACTTCTACCCCCGCTGCCAGATCGACAACAAGAGCGCCGTTGCCGAAAAAATCGACTCCTTCACCTCCGGTTCCTCCGACAGCTCCGGCGCTTCCTCCGACAGCTCCGGCGCTTCCTCCGACAGCGCCGGTGGAGGCGGCGGAGTTGGAAGTTGGTAGGAGGCTTCATAACAAGTATCTTGTAAAGGCACTTTGTCAATGCTAAGATAAAAGTAAGCAAAAATATGCTTTAGATCAGAAGCATTATTAAAAATTTTACGCTCATGAGTGATATATTTATGCGAAATGTATTCAAGCAGAAAGAATGCCTGGAATATGTTTTGCAGGTTATCATGGAAAAACAGGATTTACAGGTGATCGATCAGATAATTCAAAAGGATTATAAGAACTTACAGGAACGATCAGCAATACAGTACACTAGATCTTCTTCTTTTGCTGTTTTCCGTATTTGGTCTTCATAAAAAACGCAAATACAGTTTGGATGAAAAGGAAGAAAAATAAAGGTTATAAGAAAAAGCTCAGAGTTTATATCCTCTGGGCTTTTCTTTTGTAAAAAATAAAATTGCAAAAATATAGTGAAAAATGAAAAAAGATAAGTTAATATGGACATAAACATTTTACTTCTAATTATTCTTTTACGGCGCTCTGCCGTTTCTGTATTTCAGCTGCGTTCGCAGCCTTAGAAATTTCCAATGCGACAGGTACAACTGAATAAAAGTGGAGTTTCTGAAAAATACAAAAGCTCCTAACCAAGAGGAGGACAAAGAATGACCGAATTAAAAGCGAACAGACACTACAAAGACCGTGTATTCCGTATGATTTTCAACAGCAGAGAGAAACTTCTGGAGCTTTACAATGCCATGAATGGGACGGATTATGAAAAATTGTTCCTTTATGAGCAGCAGTCCAGTAAAAATGGAAATATGCCTTTGCGTTGTCTCTTTTATGTCAGTGACAGCTATTCCAGGATGGTGAGATTTGTGAAAAAAGCCGCACCATGCGCGAGTATATGATCTTTGTGGATAAAGTACGCAGATATTCTGAGAATCAGCCGCTGGAAGCTGCCATCGAACAGACGGTGGACGAATGTATTCAGGAAGACGTTCTCAGAGATTTTCTGCTGACATATAAAGCGGAGGTGAAGAAACTCAGGAAAGTATGAAAAAAACCGCTGCTCCAAAACGGAACAGCGGTATCATCATCCATTCAATCAAAAGCGATTAAGCTCTTTCTACTTTACCGGATTTCAGGCAGGAAGTACAAACGTACATTTTCTGAACCCCACCGTTGGCGGCTTTAACGCGAACAGATTTAATGTTGGATTTCCACATTTTATTGGATCTTCTATGAGAATGACTCACTTTGATTCCGAAATGAGCACCCTTATCACAAACAGCACATCTAGCCATGACTGCACCTCCTTATAAAAATTTCGCCTGCCATCCTGACAGCAGACTTGCAACAATTGGTATTTTAACAGAAGTCTGTCCGTTTTGCAAGCATAAAATGAAAAAATGGATAAAAATTTTAAAAAACAAAAAATTCTGTTTTCATTTAGGCAAAAACAGGGTATAATAAAAAACAAGTATGTTTAAAATCAGAAGTAAGAGGAGGTACGGATATGAAGGGACGTATGAATACAGAGTTTGGCTCTATCCTGATTGATACAGATGTCATTGCCACTTATGCGGGCAGTGTGGCTGTGGAGTGCTTCGGCATTGTCGGGATGGCGACGGTCAATATGAAGGACGGCCTGGTAAAACTCTTGAAGAAGGACAGTTTAAAGCATGGCATCAATGTCACGCTGGAGGATAATAAAATTTCTTTGGATTTTCATGTAATCGTAGCCTATGGTGTGAGCATCTCCGCTGTGGCAGACAACCTGTTCAGCAATGTTAAATATAAGGTAGAAGAATTTACCGGCATGGAGATCAAGGACATCAACGTTTTCGTTGAAGGCGTAAGGCCGATTGACTGATTGTAAGGAGGAACAAGATTTTGGAAATCAAGACAATAAATGCCGCGCTCTGCGCTAAAATGTTTCTGGGCGGTGCCAAGAACCTGGAGGCCAACAAAGAATGGATCAATGAGCTGAACGTATTCCCGGTTCCGGATGGAGACACAGGTACAAACATGACGCTGACGATCACATCCGCCGCGAAAGAGGTGGCTTCCCTGGAGAACCCGGAAATGGAGCCTTTGTGCAAGGCAATTTCCTCCGGATCCTTAAGAGGCGCCCGCGGAAACTCAGGCGTTATCCTGTCCCAGCTTCTGCGTGGTTTTACTAAGGGAATCAAGAAACATGACGAGATCGACGCTCCGCTTCTGGCAGAGGCCTTTGAAAAGGCAGTGGAGACCGCCTACAAGGCAGTTATGAAGCCGAAAGAAGGAACGATTCTAACGGTAGCCAGAGGCATGGCTGAGAAGGCTTCCGAGCTGGCAACGGAAGGCATGGAGCTGGAAGAGATGATGGAGGCCATCGTGGCAGAGGGCGACGCAGTCCTGGCACGGACTCCGGAGATGCTTCCGGTGCTGAAAGAAGCAGGAGTGGTGGATTCCGGCGGACAGGGCCTGATGCAGGTCATGAAGGGTGCTCTCGACGTATTCAAGGGAAAAGAGATTGAGTACACAGTAGAAGAGCAGAAGAGCGCCAAGGCAGCAGCCGAGGCACAGCCGGAAGAGAAAGAGATCAAATTTGGTTATTGCACCGAGTTCATCATTATGCTGGACAAGCCCATGAGCCCGGAGACTGAGCATGAATTCAAAGAGTTTCTGATGTCCATCGGCGATTCCATCGTACTGGTGGCAGATGAGGATATTGTCAAGGTCCATGTACATACAAACGACCCTGGCAAAGCAATTTCGCGTGCTCTGACCTACGGAGCCCTGACCCGTATGAAGATCGACAACATGCGTGAGGAACATCAGGAGAAGCTCATCAAGGACGCAGAGAAGCTTGCTGCCCAGCAGGCAGAGGAAGAGAAGAAGAAGGAGCCGAAGAAAGAGTGCGGCTTTATCTCCGTTTCCATCGGTGAGGGTATCGGCGAGATCTTCAAGGGACTTGGCGTGGACTGTCTGATCGAGGGCGGCCAGACCATGAACCCCAGCACCGAGGATATGCTGAGTGCGATCGACAAGGTCAATGCAGAGAATGTCTTCATTTTCCCGAATAATAAAAACGTTATTCTGGCCGCCAATCAGGCCAAGGTACTGACGAAAGATAAAAAGATCTTTGTGATCCCGACCAAGACGGTTCCCCAGGGAATCACAGCTGTGATCAATTACAATCCCGACCGGACTCCAGAGGAGAACGAGGCTTCCATGATGGAGGAGATCCAGCATGTGAAGACCGGTGAAGTGACCTATGCGGTGCGCGACACCCACATCGACGACAAAGAGATCCACGAGGGCGACTTCATGGGAATCGGCGATCACTCCATCCTTTCTGTCGGAAAGAACCTCTCCGATGTGACGAAGGATATGCTGGCAGCCATGGCGGACGATGACTCCGAGCTCATCAGCATCTACTACGGTGCGGATATCGACGAGGAGACAGCCAACGCTCTGGGTAATGAGATCATGGAGCTGTATTCCGGCTGCGACGTAGAGATCTACTCCGGCGGCCAGCCCATCTATTATTATGTGATCTCTGTAGAGTAAGCGAGGAAACGAAATGAATGAGATGTCACCCATTGATTCCCTGAAAGGAATCGGCGAAAAGACCAGGGCAGTCTTTGAGCGGGCGGGCATTTCGGATATAGGAGATCTTCTTCATGATTACCCGAGAGGTTATGAGAGCTACGAGCCCATCATGCCTCTCGGGGAAATTTATGACAAAAACGCGGGAGCTTTCTACGGGGAGATCGTCTCTCCCTTAAATCTTCGCAGGGTTCGGCGTCTGACCGTGGTGACGGGAGTCATCCGGGATGGCACCGGTACGATTCAGGTGACGTGGTTCAACATGCCCTACCTGAAATCCAGCCTTGTGTCCGGAAGCCGCTATGTATTCCGCGGAAAGATCGTACGAAAAAGACAGCAGATGTTCCTGGAGCAGCCTGCTGTTTTTCGTATGGAAGAGTATGAGAAACTCCGGGGCAGGCTTCAGCCTGTCTATCCTTTATCCGAGGGCCTTACCACAAAAATGCTGCAGAAAGCCATCCGCCAGGCGCTGGACGAGGCGGAACTGGAAAAAGAATACCTGCCGGAAGAGATTCGTCATAAATACAATCTGGCGGAATATAATTACGCCATAGAGGAGATCCATTTCCCGAAAGACGACCACAGCATGCGGCTGGCGAGACACCGGCTGGTCTTCGATGAGTTTCTGCTGTTTATCCTGGCTGTACGGAATCTGAAGGAGGGGCGGGAAAAGATCCGGCCTTCTTTTCTTCTGGAAAAAAAGGAAGAGATCCCGAAGATCATCGAAAGCCTTCCCTTCACTCTGACCGGGGCCCAGCAGAAGGTCTGGAAGGAACTGGAGGCAGACCTGACTTCCAGCGAAGTCACAGCCCGGCTGATCCAGGGAGACGTGGGCTCGGGAAAAACGATCCTGGCGGAGCTGGCTCTCTTTCTGGCGGCGGAAAATGGCTGCCAGGGCGCGATCATGGTCCCGACGGAGGTGCTGGCAAGGCAGCATTACGAGTCCATCACTTCTCTGGTGGAGTCTCTGGGTCTTCCCTATCGTACGGAACTTCTCACAGGCTCCATGACCGGGAAACAGAAACGGCTGGCCTGTGAGCGCATCGAAAATCAGGAAGTGGATATCATCGTGGGCACTCACGCCCTGATTCAGGAAAAGGTTCATTATAAAAAACTGGCTGTGGTCATTACCGATGAGCAGCACCGTTTCGGTGTGCGCCAGAGAGAGGCCTTAAGCCAGAAAGGGTCCATGCCCCATACGATCGTCATGAGCGCCACACCGATTCCCCGGACCCTGGCGGTAATCCTCTACGGCGATCTGGATATTTCCATCGTCAATGAGCTGCCCGCCAACCGGCTGCCCATCAAGAACTGCGTCGTGGATACTTCCTACCGGGAAAAAGCCTACACCTTCATCAAAAGACAGGTGGAGGAGGGACGGCAGGCCTATGTGATCTGTCCCATGGTGGAGGAGAGCGAGGCCATGGAGGCCGAGAATGTCATCGAGTATTCCGCCAGACTTCGGGAGCGGCTTCCGGCCTTTATTCAGGTGGAATATCTCCACGGCAAGATGAAGCCGAAGGAAAAAAATGAGATCATGGAGCGTTTTCTTAAAAACGAGATCCAGGTTCTGGTCTCCACCACCGTGGTGGAGGTGGGAGTCAACGTGCCCAACGCCACGGTTATGATGATCGAAAATGCCGAGCGTTTCGGCCTGGCCCAGCTCCATCAGCTTCGCGGAAGAGTGGGTAGAGGCGGCTTCCAGTCCTACTGTATTCTCATGTACGGAAACGACGGAAAGAAGACAAAGGAGCGCCTGGGAATCCTGAATCGCTCCAACGACGGTTTTTACATCGCAGAGGAGGATTTGAAGCTTCGGGGACCGGGAGATCTTTTCGGCATCCGGCAGAGCGGCATCCTGGATTTCAAGCTGGGAGACATTTTTCAGGACGCGGCGATCCTTAAGGAGGCCAGCGATACGGCAGCTTTTATCATGGAAAAAAGTGACAAATTTCTGTCGAAAGACAGCCCGCTTTTCAAGAAAATGATGAAATCTACCCATCTGGAGGATGGAATGCTCAATTTATAGTTGCCTTTTTCTGGAAATAGGCGTATTATTGCCCTGTTGAAAGATTTTGTTCAGGTCTTGCGGACAGATGTACGGGATAGATTGATAAGGAAGAGATCGGGACAAAAAGGATTTGTGAGGAGGAACATTATGAAAGGTTCAAGAAGTGTAAAGACCACTGCAAAACAGACTGTCAAGAAAGCTGCAGCAACCGCAAAGAAAGCAGCAGAACCGGTAGTTGAAGCAACTGAGGCAGCAGTGCCTGTTGTGGAGGAAACCGTAAAGACCGTTGCTAAGGTTGCAGAGAAAGCAGTTTCCAAAGCGGAAGAGGTTAAGGACGAAGTGAAAAAGGAAGTAAAGAAGACCGCCGCCAAGAGAACGAGAAAAGCTGCTGTAAAAGAGTCTGTATATCTTCAGTATCTGGGTAAGGAACTCAACAGCGCCGACATCGTAGAGACAGCAAAGAAAGCCAGCGGCGTAGAGACGATCACCTCCATCACCGTTTATCTGAAACCCGAAGAAAACAAAGCTTACTATGTTGTAAACGGCGACGTAACCGGAAGTGTAGAACTGTAATCATACGAAAAAAGACAGGAGCGGGAGAAAAATCCCCTGCTCCTGTTTTTTTGCCTGTTTTTCCGGCAAGACTTACATCTGGGAGCCGCCCATGCCGCTCTGGCCGCTCATGCCGTTCTGTCCGGACATCTGCCGCTCCTGGGCTTCGATCATTTTTTTGACCATATAGCCACCGACAGAACCATTCTGACGGGAGGTAAGGTTTCCGTTGTATCCGTCGGTTAAGGGAACGCCGAGCTCACCGGCTACTTCCATTTTGAAACGGTCCAGGGCACCTTTTGCTTCAGGGACTGCTGCTGTGTTAGATGAACGATTTGCCATGATAAAACGCCTCCTTGTACTTCATTATTCTTTGGATTTTCATTACCTGTTGTGCAATTTTTTGATTGCAGTCATAGTATATGGAAAATGGTCAGACTTAAACTGGAAAATTCATCCGGCGGCATTGTTTTTCTCTGTTTGACATATTTTTACAAAAATCGAGAAAATGATTGTTATTTTCAAGATACCTATGATATAATAAACGCAAATGGCCTGATGAATACAGAACTTCTGCAAGGCATCGGGATCACACGATCTGTATGACAGCGGGCCAAATTCAGTCTGGAGGGAAAAGAATGAATATTGGGTTGCTTGCTCATAATTCAAAGAAAAGTCTGATGGAAGACTTCTGCCTTGCCTACAAGAAAATTTTGGAAAAACATGAACTATATGCGACTGGCACCACGGGCAGGCGGATCGAAGAAGTGACAAAGCTTCATGTACACAAATTTCTGCCGGGGAGCATCGGAGGAGAAAAACAGTTTGTGGAGATGATCGCGAGAAATGAGATGGATATGGTAATCTTTTTTTACAATCCGCTTCTGAACAGCCCCAAGGAACCCAGCATTGACGCTATCTGTCGTGCCTGTGATAATTACAATATTCCCATAGCGACCAATATAGCTACGGCGGAATCTCTGATCCTTGGTCTGGCAAACGGCGATCTGGAATGGAGAGAACAAGTATGACGATCAATGATTTTGAGAATCTGTTTATGTTTGCCGGCGGTCTCGGTATGTTTCTGTTCGGCGTACACAGCATGTCAGGCGGCGTGCAGAAATGTGCCGGAGAGCAGATGCGTAAGCTTCTGGGAATCCTGACAAACAACCGTTTCGTGGGAGTTCTGGTAGGAGCCCTGATCACTGCCGTGATCCAGAGCAGCGGAGCGACCACCGTCATGATCATCGGTTTTATCAATGCCGGTCTCATGAACTTAAGCCAGGCAGTCGGTCCCATCATGGGAGCCAACATCGGTACCTGTATTACCGCCTGGATCGTATCCTTAGGCCAGCTGGGAGACACTTTTAAAACCCTGTCCCCGTCCCTGTATGCGCCCCTGATCGTGGCTATCGGCTCTTTTCTTATCATGTTTTCCAAGAAGGAAAGAAAGCAGACCATCGGTGAGATCTGCATCGGTCTTGGACTTCTGTTTATCGGTCTGGATTTCATGGGAGATGCGGCCAAATCCTACACGACGCTTCCGGCCTTCAAGGATCTGTTTGCCCTCTTTGGTGCGAACCCGCTTCTGGGTATCGGCCTTGGTTTTATCGTAACCGTTATCATGCAGAGCTCCTCTGCAGCAGTTGGTATTCTTCAGACCCTGGCTGCATCAAGCGGAGCGGTCGGCATCAGTGCAGCCGTATTTATCAGTTTTGGTTCTGATATCGGTTCCTGTTCCACAGCCCTTCTTTCCAGTATCGGTACCAACCGTACGGCGAAGAGAGCAGCTATGATTCACCTTTTGTTCAACGTCATCGGTGTAACAGTCTTTTCCGTGATCTTCACAATCCTGTTTAAGATGTTCCCGGAGGTTGCATCCCACGGCATCAACAGTGCCGGTATCGCTACCTTCCACACCGGATTTAAGGTGGTGCTGACAATCCTCATGTTCCCCTTTGCCGATTATCTGGTAAAGCTTTCCGGTTTCTTCATCAAGGACGAGCCAGAGAAGGAGAAAGAAGAGAAGGACGAGGAGACCGTTACTCTGCAGCATCTGGATTCCCGTATCTTCAAGGAGCCGGCCTTCGCAATCGAGAATGCCATTCATGAGGTTGCCCATATGGGACGGATCACCCGAGAAAATATGGACCGGGCTTTTGAGGCTGCACTCTCATATGATAAAGAGAAGATCGACAAGGTCTATGAGGTGGAGAAAACCATCAACAATATGGAAAAACTCATCACCGAGTATCTCGTCAAGCTCAGCAATCTTCCTCTCACCGAGGATCAGCATGTGGTGGTCAGCAACCTGTTCTACTCTGTCAGCGACATCGAGCGAGTGGGCGACCATGTGGAAAATATCGCCGAGCTGGTGGATGTAAAAGAGGGAGTCGATAAGATCGAATTTTCCGAGCAGGCTCTGCAGGATCTCAAATCCATCATGGGTCTCGTAACCAACTCCTTCGCCTATGCGATGTCAGCCAGAGAACATTCCGATATCTCGGATGCGAAGAAAGTAGTAAAATACGAAGATATGGTTGATAACATGGAAGAGGAGCTTCGTGAACAGCACATCGAGCGTCTGTCCAAGCAGCTCTGCAAGCCCACCAACGGTGTGGTCTTCCTGGATATCATCAGCAATCTGGAGCGTATTTCTGACCATGCTTATAACCTGGCCGGCTATGTAATGTCAGAAGAGTAGAAAATTTGTCTGAAAAATAGCTTGACAGACAAAGTAATTGCCCATATACTGAATAACAGAATAAAAAAGAAAGGAGGCAGTACCATGAGAAATTACTTTACAAAGATTTACAACAACAGCATCACGAGTAACAACAACTTGGATTCAAGGATTTTCCGACTGCCGCTTTCTTTTTCGGCGTTCGTATGACATTGCGTACAAAATAAGCAGTGCAAAGAGCATCCCTGAACTTTCAGGGGTGCCTTTTTTGTGTAACAGGAAATTTCGTTGGAATTACCTGTCGCACAAAAAGCCCTCCGGGCAGGATCGCACTGCGGCGGAGAATCCTGCAAAGCAGGATTCTATGTGCATACGCATGTCAAAAATATTGCAGTCGGAAAATCAAAAAAGAAAGAGAAAAGGAGGAAGTGTGATATGAATACTGAGAAAAAGCCGGGAAAATTTCAGGTGATCTTTCGATTTCTGAAAGGCAGCTTCTATCTGTTTGTGCTGAGCCTCGTGTTTTCCGTGCTTTTCACAGCCTGTAATGCCCTGACCCCGCAGATCATCCGCTATGCCGTGGATCATATTCTGACAGGAGTCGGAGACAGTTACGGGAGACATCTTTTGTTTCTGGCGGCAGGGGCCGTTCTTGTGGCGGCGATTTTGTCAGGAATCTTCAACTATTTCAGCAAGATGACACTGGCAAAAGGTTCCGAGAATTTCATGAAGAACATCCGTGATACCCTGTTCCACCACATCGAGAAGCTGCCCTTCGCCTGGCATGTGCGTCATCAGACCGGAGAGATCATCCAACGCTGTACCTCAGACGTGGAGGTGATCCGAAACTTCGTCTGCAACCAGATGCCGGATGTGTTCCGAATCGTTTTCCTGATGGTTCTGTACCTGGGAATCATGTTTTCCATGAACGTGAAACTCTCTCTGGTGGCGGCTGCTTTTATCCCGGTCATCGTGGGTTATTCCGGTTTCTTTTATTCCAAGATCGGAGACCGGTTCATGAAGGCCGACGAGGCGGAGGGAGCTCTCTCCAGCACTGTGCAGGAGAACCTCACAGGCGTCCGGGTTGTCCGGGCCTTCGGAAGAGAAAAATTTGAGATTGACCGTTTTGATGAGAGAAACGAGCGGTTCGCGGGGCTTTGGATCAAACTCGGCGGAATCATGAGTGCCTACTGGGCCACCGGCGATTTTATCACCGGCATCCAGATCCTGACGGTCTTAGTTACCGGAACCGTACTGGTTGTTCATCAGGAGCTGACGCTGGGCGAGTTTCTGGCCTTTGTTTCCTACAACTCCTCTCTGACCTGGCCGATCCGAAGTCTGGGAAGAATCCTCTCAGATATGAGTAAGGCGGGAGTTTCCGTGGAACGTGTGGCCTATATCCTCGACGCGGAGGAGGAAAAAGAGGAGGGCAAAGCCCTTCAGCCGCCTCTTGACGGAGATATCTGCTTTGAGCATGTAACCTTCGCCTATGATGAAGAGCATCCGATTCTGGAGGATATGAGTTTTACAATTCCGGCGGGAAGCACCTTTGGAATCCTGGGAAGCACCGGCAGCGGAAAATCGACGCTGATGCATCTTCTGAACCGGCTCTATGATCTGCCGCCCGGCAACGGAAGGATCACGATCGGAGGCGTGGATATCCGGGATATTAAGAGAGAGTATCTGAGGGCCCATATCGGTATGGTGCTTCAGGAGCCCTTCCTGTTCTCCAGGAGCATCGGGGAAAATATCTCCATCACAGAGGAAACGCCCCATGAGGAGCGGATTCACCATGCAGCAGAGATTGCCTGCGTGGATGAGGCCATCGAGCATTTCACAGACGGCTACAACACGATTGTGGGAGAGCGGGGTGTGACTCTGTCCGGCGGCCAGAAACAGCGTGTGGCCATTGCCCGGACTCTGATGATGAAAGCGCCGATTCTGGTCTTCGACGATTCCCTTTCCGCTGTGGATGCGGAGACCGACGCGAAGATCCGTCACGCGCTGAAAGCGGAGATGGAGAAAGCCACGGTGCTTCTTATTTCCCACCGGATCAACTCGTTAAAGCAGGCCGATCTCATTCTGGTTATGGATAAAGGAAAGATCTGTGAGCTTGGAACCCATGAGGAGCTGATTTCCCAGGAAGGCATTTACAAAGATATTTATGAGATTCAGATGAACAGCGACATCCGTGTCATGGAAGGAGGGAAAAAGGCATGAGACTGGAAGAAAAAGAATACACAAAATCCTTTGATTACTCCATCTGGAAACGGATCTTTCCGTTTCTCAAACCCTACAAAAAAACGGTAATTATGATCCTGGTCATGAACCTGTTCTGCTCCCTGGTGGATATCATCCTTCCGTTGTTTCAGCGGTATGCCATCAACCATTTTATTGAGGGAAACACACTTACGGGCATCGGCTTTTTTACCGTGCTTTATATTGTGGTCATCGCGCTTCAGGGTGCGGCGGTTATCGCTTTTACCCGGGGCAGCATGCGGATCGAGATGGGCCTTGGAAAGGATCTGAAGCGGGCGCTTTTCGTCCACCTGCAGACCTTGTCCTTCTCCTATTACAATGTGACTCCCGTGGGCTATATGCTTTCCAGAGTCATGAACGATACCGGCAAGATCTCAGGTCTCATCGCCTGGAACTTCGTGGATCTTCTCTGGGCTCTCACCTATGTGCTGGGTGTTTTTGTGGCTATGCTTTTCCTGAACTGGAAACTGGCGCTGGTCATCATGCTGGTGGTACCTGCCATCGCCCTTCTGACTTTTTACTTCCAGAACCGGATTCTCAAATGGAACCGGCAGGTGCGTAAGATCAATTCAAAAATCACCAGTGCCTACAACGAGGGTATCATGGGAGCCAAGACTGCCAAATCTCTGGTGGTGGAGGAGAAAACCTACGGCGAATTTCAGGAGATCACCGGGGAGATGAGAAGCGCCTCAGTACGGGCGGCAAGGCTCAACGCCGTTTATCTGCCACTGGTGCTTTTCTGCGGCTCTCTGGCGACGGCCATCGTCCTCGCGAGAGGCGGCATTCAGGTCTTTGAGAATGCCATGCTGATCGGTACGCTCTCTGCCTTCACGACTTATGCAGTGGGCATCTTCGAGCCGATTCAGCAGATGGCGAGGAACCTGGCGGAGTTCATTTCCGCCCAGGCCAACATCGAGCGTGTCACCGGCCTTCTGGACGAAGAGCCCCAGGTGGTGGATTCCCCGGAGGTCATCGAGAAGTACGGAGATAGCTTTTTCCCGAAAAAGGAAAACTGGGAGCCCATCAAAGGCGATATCGAGTTCCGCGATGTGAGCTTCCATTATCCCGACGGCAAGGAGGAAATCTTAAGCCACTTTAATCTGAAGATTCCGGCAGGAACCAATGTGGCCATTGTCGGCGAGACCGGAGCCGGAAAAAGTACGCTGGTAAACCTGGCCTGCCGCTTCTTTGAGCCGACAGGAGGCCAGATTCTCATCGACGGAAAGGATTACCGGGAGCGGAGCCAGCTCTGGCTCCACAGCAGTCTGGGCTATGTGCTTCAGAATCCGCACCTGTTCTCGGGAAGCGTCATGGAGAATATCCGCTACGGACGACTGGATGCCACCGATGAGGAGGTCATCGCGGCCGCGAAAGCCGTTCATGCGGATCAGGTGGTGGAAAAGATGGATCTTGGCTATCAGAGTGATGTGGGAGAGGGCGGCGACCGGCTATCAACCGGAGAAAAACAGCTGATCTCCTTTGCAAGAGCAGTTCTGGCAGACCCCAGAATTTTCGTTCTGGATGAGGCCACTTCCTCCATTGATACCCAGACCGAGCAGCTGATTCAGAAGGCTACAGATAAGATTCTCAAAGGAAGAACTTCTTTCCTGATTGCCCATCGTCTTTCCACAATCCGCAATGCGGACCTTATCCTTGTGGTGAAGGACGGAAAGATCATCGAGCAGGGAAAACATCTCGAGCTTCTGGAGCAGAAAGGTTATTATTACCAGCTGGTACGTCGGCAGTTTACTGAAGAGGAATCCCAGAAGATCCTCGACTAAAGAAAACATCAATAAGACAGAGACGGAGAAAAAACGCCCGTTTCTGTCTTATTTTTTGTACAGTCTTTTCTGTAGAATTTTCAAAAAGCTTGACGGTTTATAGAAAAACCATTATAATAAAGCGAACGAAAAATTAACAAAGGGGATAATAGAACCAATGAGAGTGATCGCCGGAAAAGCGCGGAGCCTCCACCTGAAAACCATCGAAGGCCTGGACACGCGCCCGACTACAGACCGGATCAAGGAGACCTTATTTAATATGATAAACGACGAACTGTACGGTGCTTCCTTTCTGGATCTTTTTTCCGGGAGCGGCGGCATCGGCATCGAGGCCTTGAGCCGCGGAGCGCGGAAAGCCGTTTTTGTGGAGAGCAGCCGGAAAGCTGCCGCCTGCATCCAGGAAAATTTAAAGTTCACCCGGCTGGCCTCCGACGGGGAAGTCCTTGTCATGGACGTTTTCCGAGCGCTGGATCTGCTGGCTGTTCGGGGAGAGAGCTTTTCTGTGATTTTTATGGATCCGCCCTATAACCGGGACCTGGAAAAAGAAGTTCTTTCCAGACTGAAAGATTCCCCGCTTGTGACGGAGGAGACACTGCTGATCGTGGAGGCTTCTCTGGAGACAGATTTCTCCTATCTGGAGGAATTTGGCTATGAAGTATTAAAGAGAAAAGAATACAAGACAAATGTCCATCTGTTTTTGCAGAGGGCAAAAGGAGCAGATACATGAGACGAGCAGTTTACCCGGGCAGCTTTGACCCGGTTACGTTCGGCCATCTGGACATCATCCGAAGATCCGCCACTCTGGTGGATGAGCTGGTGGTGGGAGTGCTGAATAACTCCAGCAAAACACCGTTGTTTTCCGTGGAAGAACGTGTTAATATACTATTGGAAGCCACAAAGGATATTCCAAATGTACGGGTCGAGTCTTTTTCCGGCCTGTCTGTGGATTTCGCAAAGAACTGCGGCGCCCGGTTTATCGTCCGGGGGCTTCGGGCAATTACCGATTTTGATTATGAGCTTCAGCTGGCCCAGACCAACCGTATCATGAACGCAGAGGTGGACACTCTGTTTCTGGCGACGAGCCTGGAATACGCATACTTGAGCTCTTCCACAGTGAAAGAAGTAGCTTCTTACGGCGGAGACGTGTCAAAGTTTGTACCGCCTTTTGTTGTTGATAAAATCTATAATAAAATATGGTCGAAGAAAAACCAGAAGTAAGGAGAGAATATCGCCATGAGCAGCAGAATTGAGCAGATCATCGAAGAAATTGAAGAATATGTGGACAGCTGTAAATTTCAGCCCCTGTCTTCCACCAAGATCGTTGTAAATAAGGAAGAACTGGAGGAGCTTCTCCGTGAGCTCCGCATGAAGACTCCCGACGAGATCAAACGTTACCAGAAAATCATCAGCAACAAGGATGCGATCCTTGCCGACGCTCAGTCCAAGGCAGACGCTATCGTTGCCGAGGCCAGAGAGAAGACCCAGAGCATGGTAACGGAGAGCGAGATCATGCGGGAAGCCACTGAGCAGGCCAATGACCTTCTGGAGCGTACAAACCAGCAGGCTCAGGAGATCCTGGATAATGCCACCAACGACGCCAACAACATTCGTATGGGTGCTCTCCAGTACACAGACGATATGCTGGCAAACCTGGAGAAGATCATGAGCCACACGATTGATGGCGCTGGCGCGAAGTACAGCAACTTCATCAATGCTATCCAGTCCTGCTATGATATCGTGAGCAAGAACCGCAGCGAGCTTTCTCCCCAGGCAGCACCTACCAACTACGGCGCACCGGAGACCGAAGAGTCAGAAGCTCCCGCTTACGACGAGCAGCAGCCCGAGGAAAACTAAGACCAGAGGAAAAAGCTGACAAAGAGAAAAGTCAGGGCGGCGGTCACAACCTTGGAGAACACATATTTTTTCAAGGAGAGACCGGAACCCTTGAGAACACTTGAGGTCTGGGCCATAGCGCTCAGGCCTCCGAAGGCTGTCAGAGGAATGAGAAACTGATAAGCAGTTTTCAGGGGAAAAGTCTTTACGACGCCGGAAATCCCTGAGGTGATCTCCAGCATTCCGCCGAGAAGAGCCGCTGTTTTTTTCGGGAGAAAAGGAAGACAGGCGGTCATTTCTGCCAGCACGGAAAAGAGAACCACATAGCCACCCAGCTTCAGGAGGGTGTTTACCGCGTCATAGATACAGGCATCCAGAAGTTCAAAACGGATTTGGACAACGGATGCATTTTTTATGCCTGAAAAGGCAGGAGTTTTTCTGTGAAAAAGTCCGGGTCTCGTGAAAAGGCCGTAGAGGATGGCCGTTCCGTAGAGAAGAAGCAGTGTGGGCAGAAGAAGGTCCGGTCTCTCAAGACTCTCCGTCACCAGAAAGGTGATGACGAAGGAAGGGCTCACGTTGTTAATAAAGCCCAGAAGATAAGAGGCTTCCTCAGGGTCCATCCGCCCGTTTCGCGTGAGATCCGCCAGCACCTTGGCCCCCATGGGAAAGCCGCAGAGGAAACCGATGAAGCAGGCATAGCTTCCCAAAGGCGAGACGCCAAAAAGCCGCCCGAAAACCGGGGCCAGAAGAGAAGCCGGAATATGTACCAGACCGGTGTGGATCAGAAAACCGGAGAGAATCAGAAAAGGCAGCAGGGTGGGAACGAGGGTGCCGAACCAGAGATTTAAGCCCCGCCTGGAGGCAGCGAGAGCCGGGACGGGAAAAAGCAGCAGAAAGAGAAGGGTGGCAAGAAGGAGAAACGCCAGAAGCCATTTTTTCATAGAAAAAGCTCTTCCGTTTTTTTACAGCCTATGTGGGAGCAGCGGGAAAAAGAAGGTTCTTTTTTATGAAGTTGCCGCATAAACTGGTCTGAGGGCAGAGAAGGGCGGAAGTTTGTGGGAAAAAATGGAAAGCAGGCAGTTTTTCTGCTGACGCTCGTGCTTTTTTGCGGGATTTTCCGGGGACAGCTGTTTCGCCATGCCCGGCTGATGAACCTGTCCGGAAACTTAAGGGAAAGCAACGTGTTCCGGGAGATGGAATTCTCCCCGGAGGCATTGGCCTCACTGGATGCGCTCATGGAGGATGGATATGAGCCAGGGCGGCTTCTCTCTGTGCTCCTTCCCTGGAGAGATTTCCGGGTCCCGCCAAAGACCGTCTGGGATCGGGAGACCTATCTTAAGGCGGCGGAGGTGTTTCAGACTTACCGGCCGCTGGAATTGAAAGATTTTCAGAATGCCCTCTCCGCGGTCTGGGATGACCTGGAGGAGTTTCCGGTAAGCTGTGAGCCTACCTACGAGGATTCCTGGCTTTTTGAGCGGAGCTTCGGAGGGGAGAGGCATCACGAGGGCTGCGATCTCATGCCGCCGGAGAACCGGCGGGATTTTTATCCGGTCCGCAGTATGACGGACGGCGTGGTGGAAAAGATCGGCTGGCTGACTCTGGGGGGCTGGCGCATCGGAATCCGCAGTTTCCGCGGCGGGTATTTTTACTATGCCCATCTCTCTTCCTACGCCCGGGATTTTCAGGAAGGAGACCTGGTATCGGCCGGCGGTCTTTTAGGCTATATGGGAGACAGTGGCTACGGCCCGGAAGGAACGACAGAAAAATTCGATGTGCATCTGCACGTCGGAATCTACATAGAAGGAAAGAATCAGGAGGAGATCAGTGTGAATCCTTACTGGCCTCTCCGGTATCTGGAAGAAACAGGAAAAGAATAGATTTATCATGAAAAATATGGTATATTGAACATGTTCGGCATATGACAAGGAAATGCCGGAGAACCATCTCTCAAACATAAGGAGGATTATATGGAAATACAATTATGGAGAGAGATCCTGAATCCTTATGATCTGGCAGTGAAAGAGCTCACTGTGAAATTTGAACATCTGATTCAGGAACATCGTCAGCAGGGGCTGTATTCCCCGATCGAGCAGGTGCATGGAAGGGTCAAGACGATTTCCAGCATCCTGGATAAAGCGCAGAAAAAGAATATTCCTATCAATGAGATAGAAGAAAAACTGGAGGATATCGCGGGCATCCGGATTATCTGCCAGTTTGTGGAAGACATCCAGAAGGTGGTGGAGATCATCCGCTCCCGGACGGATATGAAAGTCATCGAAGAAAAAGACTATGTCAACAACATGAAAAACAGCGGCTACCGCAGTTATCATATGATTATTGAGTACAATGTGGAGACCATGAACGGGCCCAAATGCATTCATGCGGAGATCCAGATCCGGACTCTGGCCATGAATTTCTGGGCCACGATCGAACATTCTCTCCAGTATAAATATAAGAAGAACATTCCGGATCATATCCGGGAAAAACTGAGCAGTGCGGCGGATGCTATCATTGTTCTGGATCAGGAGATGTCCCAGGTGCGTAGCGAGATCATGGATGCCCAGAATGCGTTCCAGATCCAGGCAAATCTGGTGGCGGATATTTTAAATACGATCCAGAACCTCTATCAGCTGGCAAACAAGCGGGAGATCGCCAAGATTCAGGATGAATTTTACCAGATCTACAAGGCCGAGGATCTGGATCAGCTGCGGCGGTTCCAGAAACAGCTGGATGTGATCGCAGAGGGCTATCGGGCCCAGTCCTGTTAATGAATACAAAGGAGAGTACGAAGTGAAACTTCCGGAAGACTACATAGAATCCATGCGGCAGCTCCTCGGGGAAGAGGAACTGCAGAACTATCTGGACTGTTTTGACGCGCCCAGAACTTACGGCCTTCGGGTCAACACGGGAAAGATTTCCGTGGAAACATTTTTAAAACGGACACCCTTTCATCTGACACCGGTTCCCTGGGTGGAAAATGGATTTTATTATGATCCGGAGGAGGGCGTGACGAAGCATCCGGATTATTACGCGGGGCTTTACTATATCCAGGAGCCCAGCGCCATGGTTCCGGCCTCCCGCCTCCCCATCGAGGAGGGAGACCGGGTGCTGGACCTCTGCGCGGCTCCCGGTGGAAAATCCACAGAGCTGGCTGCAAGGCTTCGGGGGACGGGGCTTCTGGTGTCAAACGATATCAGCCGTTCCAGAGCGCAGGGCCTTTTGAAGAACCTGGAGCTTTTCGGAGCCGGAAATATTCTCGTCACGAGCGAGACGCCGGAGAGCCTTCTTGGGAACTTCGAGGGCTTTTTCGATAAGATCCTCGTGGACGCTCCCTGTTCAGGGGAAGGTATGTTCCGGAAAGACAAAGATATGGTAAAAAGCTGGATGGAGCATGGGCCGGAATACTATGCGCCGATTCAGCAGGAGATTCTTCGTACAGCGGTGAAAATGCTCCGACCGGGAGGGCTGCTCCTCTATTCCACCTGCACCTTTTCTCCTCTGGAAAACGAGGAGAATTTAAAGAAGCTTCTTGAGGCGGAGCAGGAGCTTGAGATCCTTCCGCTTTCCACGGGGGAGTGGTTCCGCGAGGGGCTGATCCCGGGAACGCTTCGGATCTGGCCTCAGGATATCCGTGGAGAAGGCCATTTCACGGCGCTGCTCCGGAAAAAAGGACAAGCCCCGGAGCACACTCAAAAGGACCGACGGCGTACCACCGTTCTTCCCGAGGGACTCTCGGAGTTTGCCTCTCTTTTTCAGCGCCCGGTTTTAAGCCAGGGCAGGCTGGATGTGCGGAAAGAAAACATTTACCTTCTGCCGGAGGATTTCCCAGAGGTGAAGGGGTTGCGGTTCCTTCGTACGGGCCTTTCCGTGGGAGAACTGAAAAAAAAGCGTTTTGAGCCCTCCCAGGCCCTGGCCATGTATCTCAAAAAAGGAGATTTCAGGCAGGAACTGGATCTTTCCTCCGGGGATGAGCGGCTGATCCGTTATCTCAAAGGAGAGACCCTGGAGGTGTCAGAGGAAGAGGCCGATTTTTCCGGCTGGACCCTGGTGCTGAACGACGGCTATCCTCTGGGCTTCGGAAAACTGAACAGAGGAACACTGAAAAACAAATACTGTACCGGATGGAGGCTTTTATGAGCCAGATAAGACTGGATAAATGGCTGGCGGACGCGGGAGTGGGAACGCGAAGCCAGGTAAAAGAATATTTGAAAAAAGGACGGGTCCGGGTCAACGGAGAACCGGTGAAAAAACCGGAGACCAGGATCTCGGAGGAAACCGACGAGGTGAGCTTTGACGGCGAAATCTTGAGCCGGCCGGGCCTTGCCTGGTATATGTTCCACAAGCCGGCGGGCTGCATCACGGCAGCGAGAAACGGCCGGACCGAGACCGTCATGGATTATTTCGCGGAGGCTCCGGAGAAGGAGCTGGCTCCCGTGGGACGGCTGGACAAGGATACGGAAGGCTTTCTTCTCATCACCAACGACGGCCCGCTGAATCATTTTCTGCTGGCTCCCGGCCGTCATGTGGAGAAGACTTATTACGCGAAGGCGGAGGGGACACTTTTTCCGGAGGCGGAAAAGCGTTTTCTGGAGGGGCTGGATATCGGGGACGACAAGCCCACCCTTCCCGCAAAACTGGAGATTTTAAAGCAGGAGGGGAACGAGGTTGAGCTTCTCCTGACTTTAAGAGAAGGCCGTTTCCATCAGGTGAAACGGATGGTGGAGGCCGCAGGAGCGGAAGTCACTTACCTGAAGAGAATCTCCTTTGGAGGGCTTCCGTTGGACGGGACTCTGGAAAAAGGAGGGTACCGTCCTCTGACAGAAGAGGAAGTGCAGTTTCTGAAAACACAGGCAGGCATGAAAGAAGGATAATATGAGTGGATTTTTACCGATTACGAAAAAAGAAATGAGAGAGCGAGGCATCACCCAGTTTGATTTTGTCTATGTTATCGGGGATGCCTATGTGGATCATCCTTCCTTCGGCCACGCCATCATCAGCCGGCTTCTGGAGTCCCATGGCTACAGCGTGGGGATCATCTCTCAGCCCGACTGGAAAAACGATGAGAGCATTGCGATTTTCGGGGAGCCGAGGCTCGGCTTCCTCGTGTCGGCGGGAAATATGGATTCGATGGTGAATCATTATTCCGTCTCGAAAAAGCGGCGGCAGACCGATGCCTACACGCCGGGCGGCCTCATGGGAAAACGGCCGGACCGGGCGCTGACGGTCTACAGCAACCTGATCCGTCGGACCTACAAAAAGACGCCGATCATCCTCGGCGGCATCGAAGCGAGCCTGCGGCGTCTGGCTCATTACGATTACTGGAGCAACAGCCTGAAACGGTCTGTGCTTCTGGATTCCGGGGCGGATATCCTTTCCTACGGAATGGGAGAGAGGAGCATTCTGGCCATCGCCGAGGCTCTGGACGCGGGGATCGCGGTCTCCGATATCGGTTTCATTCCGGGCACGGTCTATAAGACCCAGCACCTGGAAAACGTCTATGATTACAAGCTTCTGCCCTCCTTTGAGGTGCTTCAGGCAGACAAGACCAACTATGCGAAAAGCTTTTATGTCCAGTACTGCAACACGGATTCCATCACAGGAAAACGGCTGGTGGAGCCCTATCCCAACAAGATCTATGTGGTACAGAACCCGCCCGCCGCGCCCTTGAGCCAGGAGGAGATGGACGAGGTTTATGCTTATCCTTACATGCGGACCTATCACCCCTCCTATGAGAAACTGGGCGGCGTTCCGGCGATCTCCGAGATAAAATTTTCTCTCGTGAGCAACCGTGGCTGCTTTGGAGGATGCAGTTTCTGTGCGCTGACCTTCCATCAGGGGCGGATTATTCAGACCAGAAGCCACGAATCCATCGTGGAGGAGGCGAAGCTTCTCACCCAGGAGCCGGATTTCAAGGGTTATATCCACGATGTGGGCGGGCCTACGGCGGATTTTCGGGTCCGGGCCTGCCAGAAACAGGAGACGAGGGGCGTCTGCCCCAACCGGCAGTGCCTGTTTCCCAAGCCCTGCAAGAACCTTCGGGCCAATCATGAGGATTATCTGGAGCTGCTCCACAAGCTCCGGGAGCTTCCGAAGGTGAAAAAAGTCTTCATTCGTTCCGGTATCCGTTTCGACTATGTGCTGGCAGATCCAGACGATACCTTTTTCCGGGAGCTGGTTCAGTATCATATCAGCGGCCAGCTGAAAGTCGCTCCGGAGCATGTGAGCGACCAGGTGCTTCACTATATGGGCAAGCCGGAACACGCGGTATTTATGCAATTTACGGAAAAATACAAAAAACTCAACGAAAAGTACGGCATGAACCAGTTCCTTGTGCCCTATCTCATGTCCTCCCATCCGGGCTGTACGATGAAGGAGGCCGTGAAGCTGGCGGAATACTTGAGAGACCTGGGGTACATGCCGGAGCAGGTGCAGGATTTCTACCCGACGCCCTCCACGATCTCGACTTGCATGTACTATACGGGGCTGGATCCCCGGACCATGGAACAGGTCTATGTGCCGACGAACCCCCATGAAAAAGCCATGCAGCGGGCGCTGATCCAGTACCGGAACCCGAAAAACTACGATCTGGTAAAAGAAGCCCTGATCAAGGCCCACCGGACAGACCTCATCGGTTACGATAAACATTGTCTGATCCGCCCGGAGAAACCTTCCGAGCGCCCGGCCAAAGCTGCTTCCGGTTCCAGTGGAAAAAGAACCGGTGGGAAACAGCAGGGAGGCGGCGATTTCAGAGGAGCGAAGGGAAAGAACAGTTCCGGAGCAAAAGGGCACCGCAGCCCGATCCGGAATACCCAGAAAAAGAAAGGGAAGTAACAACAGATGAAAAAAGTACAGAAAGGAGAGTACGGCTACATTCATTCCCAGAAGATCTGCCGTTCTTTCATCACCTTTATTCTGCTTCTGATCCCGGTGGTGATCTTTTTCATCGGCCTGGCGATCTATCACAAGCGGGAAAACATGTTTACTTTTGTGGCCATCATGGGCTGCCTGCCGGGCTGCCGCTATGCCGTGGGCATGATTATGATGCTTCTTCAGAAGGAGACGGACCCGGCCGTTTACGAGAAGACCAGAAAGGCAGCGGGAGAGCTTCCGGCCCTCTATGACTGCGTGTTTACGGCCTATGAGAAGACGACTTCCGTGGACGCTCTGGTGCTGGGCCAGGGAAGCGTCATCGGCTATTCATCCAACCCGAAGACCAACCCGGAATACATAGAGAAGCATCTGACGGAAATCCTTCAGGGAAACAACGTGAAACGCACTGTGAAGATTTTTAAGGATTATCGGAAATTTGAGACTCGGGTGAAAGAAATGGCGGCTTCCGAGTCTGCCGGAGACGAGAAGCGAAAGAACGAGAAGGCTGTGGATGTCTTAAAAGCCATAGCCCTGTAAAAAATGAGGGAGGAAGCAGCATGAAACAGTTTACCGTGACCCAGGCGGAGGCCGGTCAGCGGCTGGACAAGTTCCTGGGAAAGTATCTCAACAAGGCGCCGAAGAGTTTTCTCTATAAAATGATGCGGAAAAAGAACATCACCCTCAACGGCAAGAAGGCCGCCGGCAGCGAAAAGCTGGTTTCCGGGGATGAGATCAAGCTCTTTTTCTCCGATGAGACCATCGAGAAATTTTCCGAGCTCCAGCTTCCGAAGGCCCAGGGAAAGCTCTCTGTGATTTACGAGGACGAGCATATCCTTCTGGTGAACAAGCCCGAGGGGATTCTCTCCCAGAAAGCCGAGGCCGACGATATCTCCATGGTGGAGGAGGCCCAGCGCTATCTGCTGAACAACGGAGCCGTAACGGAGGAATCCCTCCGGACCTTCCGCCCGTCGGTGGTAAACCGGCTGGACCGGAACACGAGCGGCATCCTGGCTGTGGGAAAAGACCTGGCGGGGGCCCAGGAGCTGAGCCGCCTTTTCAAGGAGCGGTCCTTACATAAATATTATTACTGCTTGGTCAAAGGCCAGGTGAAGGAGAAAGCCAGGATCAAGGGCTATCTCGTGAAAAATGAGGCCACCAACCGCGTCACCGTGGAAAAAGAGCCGATTGGCAAAGATTCTCTGCCTATCGAGACGGAATACACGCCGGTGGACAGCGACGGGGAACTGACCCTTCTCAAAGTCCTGCTGGTGACGGGCCGGACCCATCAGATCCGCGCCCATCTCTCCTCCATCGGCCATCCGATTCTGGGGGACCATAAGTACGGAGATCCCGCCCTGAATGGCCGGGCAAAGGAGGAGTACCACCTGACGCACCAGCTTCTTCACGCGGCGATCCTCACGTTTCCGGAGCTTACCGGGGAATTGAGTTATCTCTCCGGCCGTACCTTCACGGCGCCGCTGCCGAAGAAGTTTGCGCGGATTCTGGAGAAAAGGGAGATGAGCATATGCCCACATGGAACTCCAGAGGCTTAAGAGGTTCGGTCCTTGAGGACCTCATCAACCGGACAAATGAAATGTACAGGGAAAAGGGGCTGGCGCTGATTCAGAAAGTGCCGACCCCGATCACTCCCATCAAGATCGACAAGGAGCATCGTCATATCACGCTGGCCTATTTTGAGCAGAAGAGTACCGTAGACTACATCGGGGCGGTCCAGGGGATTCCGGTCTGCTTCGACGCCAAGGAGTGCGCCTCGGAGACCTTTGCTCTTCAGAACATCCACGCCCATCAGGTGGCGTTCATGGAAGAATTTGAGCATCAGGGAGGAATTTCGTTCCTCCTGATTTTTTATACCGGGAAAAATGAGATCATCTATCTTCCCTACCGGGAAGTGCGCCGCTTCTGGGATCGGGGGGCCAATGGCGGCAGGAAAAGCTTTCGTTTTGAGGAGATCGCCGTGAGCTATCCGGTGAAACAGCACGGCGGCTTTCTCGTGCCCTATCTGGATGCGATTCAGCAGGATCTTGATGACCGGGATGCGGGGGATTGACTTTTCTCACGAACGGTCGTATAATAGCCACAGATTTTAACGTGGTAGCAATTTACCATGTGAAAGTAAAATGCAAAAAGGAGAATTTCAAATGATAGATCGCTTACTTCATACCCCGGATGGTGTCCGCGACACACTGAACGACGAATGTCAGAAAAAACAGTCTCTGGAGCGGGAGCTTCATAAAGTGCTGGTTTCCTTCGGGTACCGGGATCTGGAGACACCTACCTTTGAATTTTTTGACGTCTTCGGCAGGGAAGTGGGAACCACACCTTCCCAGGAACTCTATAAATTTTTTGACCGGGAAGGAAATACCCTCGTGCTCCGGCCGGATTTCACCCCCTCCATCGCCCGGGCCGCTTCCAAATATTTCCGGGAGGAGGACAAGGCCGTCCGCCTCTGCTACCAGGGAAACACCTTTATTAACGGCGGCAATTACCAGGGCCATTTAAAGGAGACCACCCAGATGGGAGCTGAGCTTCTAGGAGATGAGAGTCCCGAGGCGGATGCCGAGCTCATTGCCATGAGCGTGGAGCTTCTCAAAAAAGCCGGTCTTCAGGAGTTTCAGGTGAGTGTGGGCCATGTAGGTTTTTTCAAGAGCCTGATGAAGGAGGCCGGTTTTTCTGAGGAGGACGAGGCAAAGATCCGTTCCCTCATCACGATGAAAAACTTCTTCGGAGTCGAGGAGTTTCTCGAAAGCTTTTCTCTCAATGAGAAGCTGAAAAAGGCTCTCATCACCCTTCCGGAGATGTTCGGCAGCAGCGAGGTGCTGGACCGGGCGGAGAGCCTGACGGACAATGAGGAGGCCCTGGCAGCGGTCAAACGCCTGAAGGAGATCTACGAGCTCCTGAAAATTTACGGCGTGGAGAAATACATTTCCTTTGATTTCGGTATGCTGAATAAATATCAGTATTACACCGGCGTGATTTTCCGGGGTTACACCTACGGCACCGGCGACGCCGTGGTAAAGGGCGGCCGCTACGACCATCTTCTGGCCTGTTTCGGAAAGCCTTCTCCCTCCATCGGTTTTGCCGTGGTGGTGGATCAGCTTCTGTCCGCCCTTGGAAGACAGAAAATCGCCGTTCCTGTGGAGCAGGGTCCGACTCTTCTGATCTATGAGAAAAAAGACCGCACTTCTGCCATGATGGAGGCCAACAACCTCCGGAAACAGGGCTGCAGCGTGGTCCTGATGGAAAAGAAGGACACGATGGAAGCCTACGAGGCCTACGGAAAGAGAAACGGTTTTTACGCAGTCAGAAAATTTGATGCTTCTGACAGCCTGGCTATGTAAGGAGGAGCGGAGAACATGAGATATCTGACCATCGCCCTGACGAAAGGGCGTCTTGCGAAAAAGACACTGGAGCTTCTGGAGAAGACCGGCATCACTTGCGAGGAGATGAAGGATCCCGCTTCCAGAAAACTGATTTTTACCGACGAGGAACACAAGCTCAAATTTTTCCTGGCCAAAGGGCCGGATGTGCCCACCTATGTGGAGTACGGAGCTGCCGATATCGGCATCGTTGGCGAGGATACGATCCTCGAGGAACAGCGGAAAATTTACGAGGTGTTGGACTTGGGCTTCGGAAAATGCCGGATGTGCGTCTGCGGCCCCAAAGAGAACGAGGAGCTTTTAAAGCATCAGGAGTTCATCCGGGTTGCCACGAAGTACCCCAACATCGCCAGAGACTTTTTCTATAATAAGAAACATCAGACCGTCGAGATCATCAAACTGAACGGTTCCATCGAGCTGGCTCCCATCGTGGGGCTCACCGAGGTCATCGTGGACATCGTGGAGACCGGTTCCACCTTACGGGAGAATGGTCTTCAGGTGCTGGAGGAGGTCTGCCCCCTGTCTGCCCGGGTTGTGGTCAACCCCGTGAGCATGCGGATGGAAAATGAGCGGATCACCCAGCTGTTAAAAGAGATCAAGGCTGTATTATAGGAGGAAAATGCCATGCGTACCATAAAGCTTACCGAGGAAACCAGAAAAGACCTTCTGGAGAAATTACTGAAGAGAAGCCCGAACTGCTACGGGGAATACGAAGGCCGGGTGACGGAGATTGTCAACACGGTCCGGGCAGAGGGCGACAAGGCGCTGTTCGACTACACCGAGCGTTTCGACAGGGCAAAGATCACGGTGGAGAACATCCGTGTGACTGAGGATGAGATCAAGACGGCCTACGAGGAAGTGGATCCGGAGCTTTTATCCGTCATCCGGAAGGCTCTGGTCAACATCCGTTCCTACCATGAGAAACAGCTGAAACAGAGCTGGTTTGAGAGCCAGCCCTCCGGCATCATTCTGGGCCAGAAGGTACAGGCCCTGGCCACGGTCGGCGTCTATGTTCCCGGCGGAAAGGCCGTCTATCCCTCCTCCGTTCTCATGAACATCGTTCCCGCCAAGGTAGCCGGTGTGGAAAAAATCATCATGTGCACCCCCTGTTCCCCGGAAGGAAAGGTCTGCGCCTCCACTCTGGTGGCCGCAAGGGAGGCCGGTGTTGATGAGATCTACAAGGCTGGCGGCGCTCAGGCCATCGCCGCCATGGCTTTCGGTACGGAGTCTGTCCCGAAGGTGGACAAGATCGTGGGCCCCGGAAACATCTATGTGGCTCTTGCGAAAAAGGCCGTTTACGGTTTCGTGAGCATCGACTCCATCGCAGGCCCCAGCGAGATCCTGGTGCTGGCGGACGAGACTGCGAATCCCCGTTTTGTGGCTGCGGACCTTCTGTCCCAGGCAGAGCATGACGAGCTGGCTTCCGCGATTCTCATCACCACCAGCGAGGAGCTGGCAGCGAAGGTTTCCGAGGAGGTGGACGGCTTCTTAAAGGAGCTTTCCAGAAGGGCGATTCTCGAAAAATCCCTGGAAAATTACGGCCACATCCTCATCGCCGACAATATGGACGACGCTATAGACACTGTCAATGCTATTGCTTCCGAGCATCTGGAGATTGTGACAAAGAATCCTTTTGAACTTATGACCAAAGTGAAAAATGCCGGAGCGATCTTCCTGGGCGAGTACGCCAGCGAGCCTCTGGGCGATTATTTCGCAGGCCCGAACCATGTGCTTCCCACCAATGGAACCGCCCGTTTCTTCTCACCCTTAGGTGTGGATGATTTCATCAAGCGTTCCAGCATCGTTTATTATTCCAAGGAGGCCCTGGAAGCCGTACACGAGGATATCATCCGCTTTGCGAAGGCAGAACAGCTGACGGCTCACGCCAATTCCATCGCGGTTCGTTTTGAGAAGAAGGACGAGGAATAGATCATGGAGAGAAGAGCGGTTGTAAATCGAAAGACCAGGGAGACGGATATCGCCCTGGAACTGAATCTGGACGGAAGTGGCAAGTATGAGATCGATACGGGCATCGGCTTTTTCGATCATATGCTTTCTGGCTTTGCAAGACACGGCTTTTTTGATCTGAAACTTAAAGTCACAGGAGATCTCGAGGTGGACTGCCATCACACAATCGAGGACACCGGAATTGTCCTCGGAAAAGCGATCGCCGAGGCTCTGGGAGACAAGGCCGGAATTAAGCGTTATGGTCATTTCCTGCTCCCGATGGACGAGTGTCTGGTGCTCTCCGCCGTGGATCTCTGCGGCAGGCCCTATCTTTCCTGGGATGCGGAGTTTACGGTGCCGCGCCTCGGGGACATGGACACCGAGATGGCGAAGGAATTTTTCTATGCGGTTTCCTACGCCGCGGCCATGAATCTCCACCTGAAGGTCTTGACACCGGGCAACAATCATCATATGATGGAAGCAATGTTTAAGGCCTTTGGAAAGGCCCTGGATATGGCTGTGAGCCCGGAAAGCCGGACAACAGAAGTTCTTTCCACGAAAGGGAGTTTATAATTATGACACAGAAAAAAATAGCAGCATGCATTTTTTTGAAAGACGGCAGAGCAGTGACGGATTTTTCCGGTAAGACCTTTCTCACTGAGACCTCTCCGGTGATTCTGGCCGAGGAATACGATCACGCGGGAGCGGACGAGCTGGTGATCTTTGACCTCTCTGAGGGAGACGAGGAACACGAGAAAGCCCTAAATATGATCCGTGCCATCCAGCGTCGGGTGGATATTCCGATTATGGGCTGCGGAAATGTAAATCGGGTGGAGGATGTAAAGAAACTTCTCTACGCCGGCTGCCAGAAAGCCGTTTTAAATTTCTCCAAGGAGAGCAACATCGCTCTCACCGAGGAGGTTTCCAAGCGCTTCGGCAAAAACAAAATCGGAATCTCCATCGACAAGCCTCAGGAATATATGCAGAACAATGAGCTGATTGCTGAGTACACCTCCGAGCTTCTTCTCCTTCCGGGAGCAGCCGGACTGATGAAGTCCCCGCTGTCTTCCGAGGTGGTTCTCTGCGATTTTGAGAAAGAGGTGGGCGAGCTTCTTCCGGAGCTTTCCGATATCCTCATCGACGGCATCATGGGAAAACCCGTGGCTGAGCCCGCTGAGCTTTTCCTGAGGGTAAAACAGGAAGCCAAGAAGATGGGCATTTCCGTCAATACCTTTGAAAGCCCCCTGAAATGGGAGGATATGAAGCTCAACGAGGACGGCCTACTTCCCGTAGTTGTTCAGGATCACAAGAATCTCGAGGTTCTCATGGTGGCTTACATGAATCAGGAAGCTTTCGAGGAGACTCTGGTAACGGGGCGTATGACTTATTACAGCCGCAGCCGTCAGGAACTCTGGACCAAGGGACTGACTTCCGGCCATTTCCAGTATGTGAAGAAACTCATGATCGACTGTGATAATGACACCCTGCTGGCTCAGGTAGCTCAGACAGGAGCTGCCTGCCACACCGGCAATCGGAGCTGCTTCTACCGGACTCTGGTGGAGAAGGAATCTCCCCATGTGAACCCCTTAAAGGTTCTGGAGGAGGTCTACGGCGTCATCGAGGACCGGAAGCTTCATCCGAAGGAGGGCTCCTACACCAACTACCTCTTTGAGAAAGGTATCGATAAGATCCTGAAAAAAGTGGGCGAGGAGTGTACCGAGATCGTCATCGCGGCGAAGAATCCGAATCCCGAGGAGATCAAGTACGAGATCGCCGATTTCCTCTATCACTGCATGGTGCTCATGGCTGAAAAAGGAGTCACTTGGGAGGATATCACAGAGGAACTGGCTCACAGAAGATAAAAGGTACATAGTTGGCAGCCGCCGGAAAGTTTTCGGCGGTTGTTTTGCATAAGGCGATTTTCGGCTGCATAAGCATAAGCAAGTCCGTCTGAGAGGAGATTTTTGCATGCAGCAGGAGAGCGATCAGGAAAAAAAGCTGGAGGAGCTGCTTTCTTCCATGCGGGAAACGGCAAGAGAAAACAGAGAAAGCCTGGAGAGCCGGTACGAGCCGGGCCGGGTGGCAGAAAGAGAAGAGGCGGAGGAACGGGAGCCGGCCACGATGCCGGGGAGCGGGAGCTTTTATTTTCGCACCGTCCTCTGTCTTCTGATTTTTCTGGGACTTCTTTTTTTACGAAGGGAGAACCGGTCTGTTTTCGGCCTTTCCTCGGAAGAGCTCCAGGAAACCATAAGTTCGGGAGTGCTCCTTCAGGAAACGACAGAAGATATGAAAAAGTGAGGAAAAAGAGAATGAAGAAACAACTGGTGCTGGCAGCTTTGGCTTTCTGCCTCCTCTTTTCCGACCATTCCATGGCGGCGGAAAAGAACGGATGGAGAAGCGAGTCCGGAGGCTCCGTTTATTATGTGAAGGGAACCAGGGTGAAGGGATTGAAGAAGATCGGTTCCCATACCTATTATTTCAAGAAAGAAGATGGTACCCTTCTGAAAAACCGGTGGCTCCTCTACAAGGGAAAATACTATTATTTTCAGAGCAGAGGCCGGATGGTTACAAGCAGTTGGATCGGGCAGAACTGTTATGTAGGAAAGGACGGCGCTCTTGTCACCAATCAATGGATCGGTAAGAAGTTTGTCGGCGAGGACGGCCGCTGGATTAAGGGCTTTAAGGGCGGCTGGCGGAAAATTAAGGGAAAATGGTATTACTATACCGCCGCGGGCCGGAAGCGGACGGGCTGGATCACCTACAGGAATCAGCGCTATTACTTGGACAAGAACGGCGTCCGTATCACTCAGTTTACGACGATCAATAAGAAGAATTACCAGTTTAACAAGAATGGTATCCTTCAGAAAAGTACCTGGGTGAAACGGAACGGCCTTTATTACCGGGCCGGAGAAAACGGTGTCGTGGATATGAGAGAGGGCTACAATACGAAAGACCCTTCCACGGCTACCCGGATCGTCTATAAGAGCTCTACGATCTTCGTTGATCTCAAAAAGAGCTGGGAGTATGGTACGAACTACTGGACAGCCCATATCAAGGTGAAAAATACGGACCAGCTTAGAAGCTCCATGGCTTACGGAACCTACGGCGGAGCGCTGGAAACCACTTCTGCGGCTCTTACCCGGAACAACGGCATTATCGGCATCAACGGAAGCCGGTATGACGCCAGCGGCCGTCCGGCCTTCAACGCCGTGCTGATCCGGAAGGGCCGGATCTACAATCATGCCCTGGGAACCAGTTATTCCCTCATGGCCATCAAGCGGGACGGCACGATGTACACCCCGAAGCAGGGACTTTCCGCGGAACAGCTCGTGGCGGATGGTGTCTATGATACCTTTGATTTTGGCCCGGCCTTCATCATGAACGGCAGAAATCAGGATATTATCTCTCCTTTTGAGGAGTATCAGAACAACCCCTATCCCAGAAGCGCCGTTGGCATGATCCGCCGGGGAGAGTACGTCCTTCTGGTGGCCGACGGACCCGGCAAAGTCTCCACAGGCTCCAGAGGTCTTGACCATTATCAACTCTGTAATATTTTCCAGCGCTACGGCTGTGTCTACGCCTACCAGATGGATGGCGGCGGTTCTGCCACCCTGGCCTACCGCGGAAGAGTGCTGAACAACCCCTCCGACGGAAGCGAGCGCCCGGTAGCAGATTTCCTGTATTTCCGCGAGTAACGAGCCAAGTAGCCATGCTTGCATGGATATTTGGCGACTACCGCGAGAGTCACATGCCCCGTTGTCTGCAACGGGGTATGTGACCTTCGCGAGTAACGAACCAAGTGTAGAAAATATTTGAAAAATTCCAAATAAAAAAATTTTGAAAAAACTTCTTGACAAATTCCGCAGCATCAGATATAATCTTCAGTGTTGAGGCGGAATAGCTCAGTTGGCTAGAGCACACGGTTCATACCCGTGGTGTCGAGAGTTCAAATCTCCCTTCCGCTACTGCATCGAAGACCTGTGAGGACAAGTTCCTTACAGGTTTTTCTTTTATCTCCACATTGAGAAACTTCTTGACAACACTACCGATCTGGTGGTACGGTAAAGCCGTTGAAAAATACAATCACAATATCATACAGATGAGGTGTAAAAGCATGCAGGAAATGAAACCGATCAAAGAAGGTAAGGTACGAGAGATTTACGACAATGGAGACAGCCTGATCATGGTGGCAACCGACCGCATCAGCTGCTTCGATGTGATTCTGAACAATGTGGTGACCAGGAAGGGCACCGTGCTTACCCAGATGTCCAAATTCTGGTTTAATATGACGAAGGACATTCTTCCGAATCATATGATTTCCACTGATGTCAAGGATATGCCGGAATTTTTCCAGCAGGAGAAATTCGACGGCAACAGCATGATGTGCCGGAAACTGAAAATGCTTCCGCTGGAGTGTATCGTCCGTGGTTACATCACAGGAAGCGGCTGGGCCAGCTACAAGGAGAACGGAACCGTCTGCGGCATCCGCCTGCCGGAAGGCCTGAAAGAGTCTGACAAGCTGCCTGAGCCGATCTACACCCCCTCCACGAAAGCGGAGATCGGCGATCATGATGAGAATATTTCCTATGAGCAGAGCATCGATCATCTGGAAAAATATTATCCGGGCAAAGGAAAAGAGTACGCTGAGAAGCTGAAAGACTACACCATTGCCCTCTATAAAAAATGCGCCGAGTACGCTCTGAGCAAAGGCATCATCATCGCAGACACCAAATTTGAGTTTGGCCTGGATGAGAACGGAAACATCACCCTGGGCGATGAGATGCTGACTCCGGACAGCTCCCGTTTCTGGCCGGCAGACGGCTATGAGCCGGGCCACAGCCAGCCCTCCTTTGACAAACAGTTCGCCCGCGACTGGCTGAAAACCAACCCGGACAACAACTGGACCCTGCCGCAGGAGATCGTGGACAAGACCATTGAGAAATACCTGCAGGGCTATGAGATGCTCACCGGCGAGAAGCTCGCATAAGAAAGCAAAAGGAGAGACCTCCGTATCTTGTGAAAAACAGGATACGGAGGTCTTTTTTGCGTACGGACTTGACAAATGGATGCCGAAGGTATGTATATATTTGAAACAACGTTATGAAACACTGTTATGAATGAGGATAAAGAAATGGCAAAACAGATCGAGGAATTTCATCTGTTATTGGACGCCTCCTATGGAACAAGGTTAGCAGACACTGATCAGCAGGAGGAATCGTGCCCTATTTTGCAGCGGCGAAGATTATTGTTTTGCTGCTGGCAGGAGAGAAAACGTTTGGGGTCTATTTTTGTGGGCGGTAAGAAGGAAACTACGGGCTGGAAGCTGTATAATTCTGGATACAATGTTTTTTTTTCGATAATTTGTTGCAGAAAATTTTTGTATTTGTTATAGTAAGCCCGTACTCAACAAACAAATGCAAAAAAGAAAGGATGTAAGACTGTTATGACAAATTTTGAACAGTGGAGTGGTTTTTCTGGAAGACTGTGGAAAGAGGGCGTGAATGTTCGCGACTTTATCCAGAACAACTACACCCCGTACGATGGGGATGAGTCCTTCCTGGAAGGACCGACGGACGCAACAAATCGTCTGTGGGGAAAACTTCAGGAGTTGCAGAAGGAGGAGAGGGCCAAAGGCGGAGTGCTTGATATGGAGACAGAAGTTGTCAGCGGTATCACAGCATATGGCCCGGCATATATTGACGAGAGCATGAAAGATCTGGAGCAGGTTGTTGGTCTTCAGACAGATAAACCCTTAAAACGTGCGTTCATGCCCTACGGTGGAATCAAGATGGCGGAGAAATCCTGTGAGATGTACGGCTACAAACCCAGCCCGAAGCTTCACGAGATCTTCACTAAGTATCACAAAACTCACAATCAGGCTGTATTTGATATTTACACACCGGAAATGATGAAAGCCCGTCACAACAAGATTCTGACAGGTCTTCCGGATACCTACGGACGCGGAAGAATCGTAGGCGATTACAGAAGAGTTGCCCTTTACGGAATTGATTATCTGATCGAGTCCAAGCAGAAAGATTTCCATGACACCAACCGTCAGGGTATGCGTCGTGGTGATTTCCAGCTTCGTGAGGAGATTGCGGAACAGATAAGAGCCCTGAAGGCAATGAAAGAAATGGCAGCGGCTTACGGCTTCGATATTTCCAAGCCGGCAAAGAATGCTAAAGAGGCAGTTCAGTGGCTGTACTTCGGCTATCTGGCAGCCATCAAGACCCAGAACGGTGCAGCTATGAGCGTTGGCCGTATCTCCACTTTCCTGGATATCTACATCAGCAGAGACCTTGCTAACGGAACCCTGACTGAGAAAGAGGCTCAGGAGCTTGTTGACCATCTGGTAATGAAATTCCGTATGGTTAAATTTGCAAGAATCGAGTCCTACAACCAGCTGTTCTCCGGCGACCCGGTATGGGCAACCCTGGAAGTAGCAGGTCTTGGCATGGACGGCCGTTCCATGGTAACAAAGAGCGACTATCGTTTCCTGCATACTCTCGTAAACATGGGACCGTCTCCGGAGCCGAACCTGACCGTTCTCTATTCTTCTCACCTGCCGGAGAACTTCAAGAAATTTGCTTCTTATATTTCTGTGAAGACCAGCTCCATCCAGTACGAGAACGACGATGTAATGCGTCCGGTATGGGGTGACGACTACTCCATCTGCTGCTGCGTATCCGCAACTCAGACCGGTAAAGAGATGCAGTTCTTCGGTGCCCGTGCAAACCTGGCAAAATGCCTGCTCTACGCAATCAACGGCGGTGTTGATGAGAAGACCGGCGATCAGGTAGGACCGAAATATCAGCCGATCACTTCCGAGTATCTGGATTATGATGAGGTCATTGAGAAATACGACGCTATGATGGACTGGCTGGCTCACCTCTATGTAGGTACCCTGAACATGATCCATTATATGCATGACAAGTACTACTACGAGGCAGCAGAGATGGCCCTCATTGATACCGATGTACGCCGTACTTTTGCTACCGGTATCGCAGGCTTCTCTCATGTGGTTGACTCCTTAAGCGCAATCAAATACGCAAAAGTAAAGACCATCCGCGATGAGAAGGGCATGGTAGTTGATTTCGAGACCGTTGGCGATTTCCCGCGTTACGGAAACGATGATGACCGTGCAGACGATATCGCAGTAAAACTTCTTTCCACTTTCATGGATAAGCTGAGATACTGCCATACCTACCGTGATTCCGAGCCGACAACTTCTATCCTGACTATCACCTCCAACGTGGTATACGGAAAAGCTACCGGTTCTCTTCCGGACGGAAGAAAAGCAGGCGAGCCCCTTTCTCCGGGAGCTAACCCCTCCTACGGAGCAGAGAAGACCGGTCTTCTGGCTTCCCTGAACTCTGTTGCAAAACTGCCGTATGAGCTGGCTCTGGACGGTATTTCCAATACCCAGACCATCAACCCGGGCGCACTGGGCCATGATGACGAAGAGCGTACTCTCAACCTGACTCACGTTCTGGACGGCTACTTCAATCAGGGTGCTCATCATCTGAACGTAAACGTATTCGGTACCGAGAAGCTCATCGACGCTATGGAGCATCCGGAGAAACCGGAGTACGCAAACTTCACCATCCGTGTATCTGGTTACGCTGTAAAATTCATCGACCTGACCAGAGAGCAGCAGATGGATGTTATTTCCAGAACCTGCCACGACAGAATGTAAGGTGCGATCCATGGAAAACCATATGGGGTATGTTCATTCTCTGGAAAGCTTTGGCTCTGTGGACGGCCCGGGAGTCCGTTATGTGATCTTCCTGAGCGGCTGTCCCATGCGCTGCCAGTTCTGCCATAATCCCGATACCTGGGAAATGAAAAAGGGAACCCTTTACAGTGCGGACGACCTTCTTGAGAAGGCTCTCCGTTACCGGAATTACTGGGGGGATAAAGGCGGAATCACAGTCAGCGGCGGAGAACCGCTGATGCAGATTGATTTTCTCACGGAGCTTTTCAGAAAGGCTAAGGAAAAAGGAGTTCATACGACGCTCGATACCAGCGGCGCTCCCTTTACGGAGGAAGGAAGCTGGTTTGAAAAGTGGAAAGAACTCATGAAGTACACGGACCTCGTGATGCTGGATATCAAGCAGATCGACGATGAGCAGCATAAGATCCTCACAGGAAGGACGAACCGGAATATCCTTCGGATGGCGGAAGTCCTCTCCGATATGGGCAAGCCTGTCTGGATCCGTCATGTACTGGTGCCGGAGAGAAGCGATAAAGATGAATATCTTCATCGGCTGGCAGATTTTATCCACACCCTGAAAAATGTGGAAAAAGTGGAGGTCCTGCCGTATCATACCCTGGGAGTTTTCAAATGGGAGGCTCTGGGGATTCCCTACGCTCTGGAAGGAATCAAACCTCCCACAAAAGAGCGGGTGGAAAATGCCGAGCGGATCCTCGGGATCAGAAAATAGAATAAGAAATAACAGGCCCCGGTGTGGCAGGATTTGAACTGCTGTACCGGGGATTTTTGTGAAAAAAATAGATTTTTGGAGTGAAAATATCTGATAATACAGGGAATTTAAAAACATTTTGTATTTCTATATTTTCCTGTTGACAAATCCTTATATGCGGCATATTATGAATATATGAATAGTTGTTCATATGAGACGCCAGGGCTTCAAATGTAAGCGGAGCAATTCGCAGGTGTCGGAGTAAAATATAAGGAGGACATATCTCATGAAGAAAAAATTCAAATTACAGGATCTCGACTGCGCAAACTGTGCAGCAAAAATGGAAGAGGCAATCAAGAAAATCGACGGTGTCAACGATGCAAGCGTGAATTTCATGATGCAGAAAATGACCATCGATGCAGATGACAGCAAGTTCGATGACATCATGAAGGAAGTCGTTACTGTCTGCGCCAAGGTTGAGCCGGACTGCAAAATTCTTCTGTAATCAGTATTGACCCGGGCAGCTGACCCGGGTCTTTCTTTCAAACATACACGAAAGGAAGGTTGAAACAATGACCGACAAACAGAAAAAAACGCTGACGCGTATTCTTGTAACCTTTGCGATATTCGCGGTTCTCTTTGTCCTGGAACACATGGGAAAACTGGAGAATGTAAATACTTTTGTTCTCCTTATTATTTATCTGGTTCCTTATCTCATTATTGGCTATGACATTATCCTGAAGGCAGTGAAAAATATCTTCCATGGCCAGGTATTCGATGAGAACTTTCTGATGATGGTAGCCACCGTCGGAGCCTTTGGCGTGAGAGAGTTCTCCGAGGCCGTAGCCGTTATGCTGTTCTATCAGGTGGGTGAGCTTTTCCAGAGCTACGCCGTGGGAAAATCCCGTCAGTCCATCGCAGCTATGATGGATATCTGTCCGGAATATGCGAACATTGAGTCCGACGGCAAGCTGGTTCAGGTAGATCCGGATGATGTGGAAGTGGGAACCATCATTGTAGTGAAACCCGGCGAGAGAATCCCCCTGGATGGCGTGGTTGTAGAAGGAGAGTCCCTCATCGATACCGCAGCCCTCACTGGAGAGTCCGTACCGAGAAAGGCCGTTGTGGGAGATGAGATCATCAGCGGCTGTGTCAATGGAAGTGGTACCCTGAAAGTCCGCACCACCAAAGAGTTTGACGATTCCACCGTTGCCAAGATCCTCGAGCTGGTGGAAAACGCAAGCTCCAAGAAAGCGAAGGTTGAGAACTTCATCACCAAATTTGCCAAATACTATACGCCGGTTGTTACCATCGGCGCTGTGATCCTGGCAATCCTTCCACCCCTGATCCTCGGCGGAGGCTGGGCTGAGTGGATCCAGAGAGCCTGCATTTTCCTGGTAATTTCCTGCCCCTGTGCTCTTGTGATTTCTGTTCCGATGGGCTTCTTCGGAGGAATCGGAGCTGCTTCCAAGGTCGGCGTTCTGGTAAAGGGCAGCAACTATCTGGAAGCTGTGGCTGAGATGACCACGATCGTTTTTGATAAAACCGGTACCCTGACCCGCGGTGAGTTCCGTGTAACTGAGATCCATCCGGAAAAAGGCACCGAGGCAGAGCTTCTTGAGCTAGCAGCTTTGGGCGAGGGCTATTCCAACCACCCGATTGCACACTCCATCCGGGAGGCTTATGGAAAGACAATCGATATGAACCGTGTCTCTGACGCGGAGGAGGTAGCCGGTCACGGCGTATCCGTAGCGGTGGACGGAAAGAGAGTTCTTCTCGGAAACGAGAAACTCATGAAACAGCAGAACATTTCCTACACAACCTGCAAGAGCCGCGGTACTGTGATCTATGTGGCTGTGAACGGCAGCTTCGCCGGTTCCATCGTGATCTCTGACCGGATCAAAGAGGGAGCCAGGGAGGCCATCGCCAGCATGAAGAAGATCGGTGTGAAACGCTGCGTCATGCTCACAGGTGACCGGAAAGAGGCCGCAGAGCAGGTGGCCTCCGAGATCGGTATCGATGAAGTTCATGCAGAGCTTCTTCCCGGCGACAAGGTAGCAAAAGTGGAAGAGCTTCTGAATAAAGAGAGTGACAAAGAGCGCTTGGCTTTCGTCGGCGACGGTATCAACGACGCTCCGGTTCTGAGCCGTGCCGATATCGGTATCGCCATGGGAAGTATGGGTTCCGATGCGGCCATCGAGGCAGCAGACATAGTTCTGATGGATGACGATATCACCAAGATTGCCTCCATCGTGAAGATTTCCAGAAAGACCCTCCGCATCGTCCGCCAGAATATCGTTTTTGCTCTGGCTGTCAAGGCTCTGGTCCTGATTCTGGGCGCTCTCGGTATGGCAAACATGTGGGAAGCTGTTTTCGCCGATGTAGGAGTTTCCGTTATTGCAATCCTGAACTCCATGCGTGCGCTGAAAATTGACAAAGACTGATTGAGAAGAAAGAAAAGCCCTCCGGTTTGGAAGAGATTCCTGCCGGAGGGCTTTTTTGCGTTTCGTGAAACTATGATTTTTTACTGGATTCCGAGGTATTCTCTGATGGCTGGAAGCTGCTTTTTGGCATTCTCATAGCCGAGAAAATACAAACCGCCCAGCTTTTCCATATCCCCTTCCAGCCGGCTGATATCTATAGGTTGCGAGGGAGCGATGACATAGATCTTTTTCTTGGCGGCGAGCTCGATCATCTCCCGGCACTGGCGGTTATAATTGGCGTTGCTGGCGTCCAGAACCCGGGAAAACTGGGGATAATCGTGATAAAGCCGATCCGTGAGAGAATGGTCGCTTCTCTCTTTCTTGCGGTAATCCATCGGGCGGGTACGGATCACGATGACCTTTTGATAGCCCTGATCCAGGGGCCAGCGGAAGGGAACCTTGTCGCTGCAGCCACCGTCCAGATAGGGAACACCGTTGATCATGACCATTTTTGAAACATAGGGCATGGAAGCGGAGGCCCGGACGGCCTGGAAGATCGTTTTGCCCTCGCTTTTTTCAAAGTACCGGGGCCGGCCTGTGATACAGTCCGTGGCGACCACGATGAAACGGCGGTCTGGCCGGAAGAAACGTTCCTCATTTAAAGGATCTTCTTTATTTACATTTTTCAGGATAAAGTCAAAACCGATGACACCGCGGTTTTTGCGGATGGCCTTAAGGCCTACATAGCGGCTGTCATGGCGGTAAGTCAGGTTCAGGCGGCCGGAACGGCCGATCTGTCCGGAGACATAGTTCATGCCGTTGAGGGCCCCGGCGGAGACACCGACGGTACAGGAGAGATTGATGCCGGCTTCCATCAGGGCATCCAGCACCCCGCTGGTATAGAGACCGCGGAAAGCACCACCCTCCAGAACGACACATCCTTCCGTCAGGTGTTCCGATGCCAGACCCTTCGGGAGGCGGTCCAGTCCGGAAAAAACTTTATTCTTTTTACTCATAGCTGTCACTCCTCATTTGTGCTTTTTGTCAGGAAACCGGAGAAAAATCCCCCGGGCAGCCCCTATCATAACGCAAAAAAAATCGAAACTCAAGTGCCGCATGTATTTTTTGAAAAAATGGTCTTGCATAATTGAAAAGACCGCATTATAATAGCAGACGAATAAAACCTATTAAATTACTAGGTATTCAAAAGCTGTTCCCGAGAAACGGCAGAAACGGAGGAAATTATGTCAGAACCAATTCTTAAGATCAGTCAGCTGACAGCAAGAGTGGAGGAAAAAGAGATCCTCCATGATATAAATTTTGAGATGCGAAAGGGAGAAACCCATGTGCTCATGGGCCCCAACGGAGCCGGTAAATCCACCCTGGGCTATGTGCTCATGGGCAACCCCAAATACGAAGTCACCGGCGGAAGCATTTCCTTTAAAGGAAAAGATATCACAGCGGAGAGCGCGGACAAGCGGGCGAAGGACGGCATGTTCCTTTCCTTCCAGGAGCCACTTGAGGTTCCCGGCCTTTCTGTTTCCAACTTTATCCGAAATGCCCTTCAGCAGAAAAAAGGCGGCTATGTCCGTCTCTGGGATTTCAAGAAAGAGCTGAAGAAAAATCTGGAATTTCTGGATCTGGACGACTCTTACGCAGAGAGAAGCTTAAATGTGGGCTTTTCCGGCGGTGAGAAAAAGAAGATCGAGACCCTGCAGCTGATGATGCTCCGTCCGAGCCTTGCAATCCTGGACGAGACCGATTCCGGCCTGGATGTGGACGCCGTCCGTCTGGTATCCAAGGGCGTGGAAGAGTATCAGAAGGACAGAGACGGCGCACTTCTGATCATCACCCACAGCACGAGGATCCTGGAATCCCTGCATGTGGATTACACCCATGTCATGGTAAACGGCCATATTGTTGCCACCGGCGACGGTTCCATGGTGGAAGAGATCAACGAAAAAGGATACGAGCGCTTTCTGAACAGTGTTCCGGGAGGAGATGACTGACCGTGAAAGAAAAAACATATGTGGAAGATATTGACCGGAGCATGTATGACTTCCGCAAGGAAGAAAAGGATGTCTACCGGGTAGATGAAGGGCTGACGCCCGAGATCGTAGAACAGATCTCAAAAGAAAAAAATGATCCTGCCTGGATGCAGCTTTTCCGCCTGCAGTCCCTGCAGATCTATAATTCCATGAAGATTCCAGACTGGGGACCGCCCATCGACGACCTGAATATGGATCAGATCGTGACTTATGTCCGTCCGAATACGAAAATGAGTGCCAAATGGTCCGATGTGCCGGAAGATATCAAGGATACCTTTGAGCGGCTTGGTATTCCCCAGGCCGAACGGAAATCCCTGGCAGGCGTGGGAGCCCAGTACGATTCCGAGCTGGTTTACCACAATGTAAAAGCGGAGGTTGCGGCTCAGGGCGTGGTCTACACGGACCTGGAGAGCGCGATGCACGGCGAGTATGCGGATATGATCCGTACCCATTTCATGAAGCTGGTAAAACCGAACGACCACAAATTTGCGGCCCTTCACGGAGCTGTCTGGTCCGGCGGTTCTTTCGTCTATGTTCCGCCCGGCGTCAGTGTGGAGATTCCGCTGCAGTCCTATTTCCGGCTGAATGCGCCGGGAGCAGGCCAGTTCGAGCACACGCTGATCATCGTGGATGAGGGAGCGAGCCTTCATTTCATTGAAGGCTGTTCCGCACCGAAATATAACGTGGCCAACCTTCATGCCGGCTGCGTGGAGCTTTTCGTCGGAAAAAATGCAAAGCTTCGCTATTCCACCATCGAGAACTGGTCTAAAAACATGTACAACCTGAACACCAAGCGGGCCACGGTTGCAGAGGGCGGCACGATCGAGTGGGTTTCCGGTTCCTTCGGCTCCCATACCTCTTACCTGTACCCCATGACGATTCTGAAAGGAAAAGGTTCTCGGATGGAGTTTACGGGTATCACCTTTGCAGGAAAAGGCCAGAACCTGGATACGGGAGCCAAGGTAGTTCATGCGGCTCCGGAGACTTCTTCCTATATCAATACCCGTTCTATTTCCAAGGACGGCGGTATCAGCACCTTCCGAAGCTCTGTGGTTATCACCAAGAAGGCGCCGAAGAGCAAGGCGGCTGTTTCTTGTCAGTCCCTGATGCTGGATGATATTTCCCGGTCTGACACGATCCCGGCCATGGATATCCGCACGAAGGACGCCGATGTGGGACACGAGGCAAAGATCGGTAAAATCAATGATGATGTGGTCTTTTATCTCATGTCCAGAGGAATCCCCGAGGAGGATGCCCGGGCGATGATTGTCAGCGGCTTTGCGGATAATGTTTCGAAGGAGCTGCCGCTGGAGTATGCGGTGGAAATGAACAACCTGATTCAGCTTGAGATGAAGGGAAGCATCGGTTAAATGCCGGGAAAGGAGCAGATTATGGATATGACAGTAAACCGGCTGCCGGCCAGAACCTGGAACTGGCTGAAAATGAACGAGACCGTTCTTTCCAGCGTAGAGCCGTTCCGGCAGCAGGAGATCCCGGAGGGAAACGTTTTCCGGGAAGAAAATGAGACAGAGCAGAACATTTTTAGAGAGATTGAAACCGGTATGGGGCCGGATATGGATCAGCTGGGAGAAAACAGCGCCGCAGCCGTCATCGCTTCCGGGAAAGGAAATATGACGGCTGCGCCGGTGATCGTAAATCTCACGCCGGATGGAAGTTTTCACCGCTATTTCCTTCATGCGGAGAAAGACAGCACCCTGAGGGTCGCCTTTCTTTCCAATTCCGAAAAAGAGGAGACCAGACCCTTTGCCCTGCAGGTAAAGATTTATGCCGAGGAAGGTTCCCATGTGGAGCTTACAATGCCTCAGATGCTGGGAACGGAAGTGCTGGATCTCACCGATATCGGAGGCCTTCTGGAAAAAGGAGCCTCTGTGGAGCTGGTCAAAATGGAGCTGGGCGCGGAAAAGGTATATACCGGAGCGCTGATGACCTTAAAGGGCGACGGAAGTTCCTTCACCGCCCACATCGGCTATCAGGGTTTTACCGGCCAGCATCTCGATATGAACTATGTGGCCCGCCATCTGGGCAGGAAGACCGAGAGTCTCATGGAGAGCAACGGCGTGTTAAACGGCAATGCTTTCAAACTTTTCCGGGGCAGCATTGATTTCGTGAAAGGCTGTGCTGGTTCCGTGGGAAATGAGAAGGAGGACGTTCTGCTTCTCGGCGACGACGTGGTGAATCAGACGATTCCGCTGATCCTCTGTGCGGAGGAGGATGTGGAAGGAAACCATGGAGCTTCCATTGGAGAACTGGATGAAAAGACGCTGTTTTATCTGATGAGCCGCGGCTTTACGAAGGAAGCAGCAGAGGCTATGATAGCCGGAGCCAGACTGGAAGCCATTGCAGCTGAGATTCCGGTTCCCGAGGTCAGAGAACAGGTGGAAAAATATCTGGAGGAACAGCATGAAGAGTTATAAGGAAGATTTCCCTCTTCTGCGAAACAGCTCCATCGCATATCTGGACAATGCGGCGACAGCCCAGCGTCCGGAGGCGGTGCTGAAGGCAGAGCGGGAATTTTATGAAAAATACAATGCCAACCCCTTAAGAGGCCTCTATCAGCTGGGCATGGATGCCACGGACTGCTACGAGAAGGCCCGGGAAACCGTGCGGGATTTTCTCCATGCGAAAAAGTCTTCGGAGATCATTTTTACCCGGAATACCACGGAGAGCATCAACCTGGTGGCTTATAGCTATGCCTTAAATAATCTGAAAGAGGGAGATGAGCTTCTGGTGGGCATTGATTCCCATCACAGCAACCTGCTTCCCTGGCAGATGGCAGCCCGCGTCACCGGCGCAAAGCTGGTTTTCTTGGACTGTGAGATGGACGGAAGCTATACGAAAGAGGCCATTGAAAAAGTCATCACGGGGCGCACGAAATTTGCGGCCATCACCCATGTCTCCAACGTCATCGGCCGGGTCAATCCGGTGGAGGATATTATCCGCCTGGTTCACAAAAACGGCGGCGTGGTGCTGGTGGACGCCGCTCAGAGCGCGCCTCATCTGCCCATCGACGTCTGTGCCATGGACGTGGATTTCCTCGCTTTTTCCGGCCACAAGCTGATGGCTCCCATGGGAATCGGCGTCCTTTACGGAAAGGAGAAGCTTCTGGATGAGATGCCTCCCTTCCTTACCGGCGGCGAGATGATCGAGAGCGTTACAAGAGAGAGCGCCGTCTTCGCGGAGCTCCCTCACAAATTTGAGGCGGGAACCGTGAACGGAGCCGGAGCCTGGGCCTTAAAGGCGGCCATCGAGTATATCAACTCTCTTGGCTTTGCCACCCTGCAGGAGCGGGAACTGGCCCTGACCACCCAGGCCATGGAGGAGCTGAAAAAGATCCCCTATGTAAATATTATCGGAAGCCAGGACCCGAAGGAACACAACGGCATCGTAAACTTTACCGTGGAGGGCGTTCATCCCCACGATATCGCATCGATTCTGGACGGAGCAGGCGTGGATGTGCGGGCAGGCCATCACTGCGCCCAGCCTCTTTTAAAGCATCTGGGCGTCTTTGTGACCACCCGGGCCAGCATTGCTTTTTACAATGACGAGGAAGATATTCACCGCTTCACCGAGGCGGTAAAAGGAATCAGGAGGATGATGGGATATGCAGAGTAATACCTTTTATAATGAACTTTTGACGGATCACAACCTGCATCCGGCTCACAAGAAAAAACTCGAGGACGCGAACCTGGTGCTGGAGGGCGTAAACCCCAGCTGTGGTGATGACATCATCCTGGAGCTTAAAGAAGAAAACGGCATCATCGTGGACGGCGCGTTCGTCGGAAGCGGCTGTGCCATATCTCAGGCCTCTGTGGATATGATGCTGGATCTTGTCATCGGCCGTTCCAAAGAAGAAGCTTTGAAACTCGCCAGTCTTTTCTCCCGGATGATCAAAGGCGAAGCCACAGGCGATGAACTGGAGCCACTGGAAGAAGCTATGTCTCTGGAAGACATCTCAAAAATGCCCGCCCGTGTCAAATGCGCTGTCCTCGGCTGGCACACGATGGAAGACCTTTTGGGTGAGAAAGATATCAAAGAATAATTGGATAATGATTGCATGCAGCAGCCGGCGAGATGCCGGCTGTTTTTGCGTTCAGGATGGCGTGGAATGCAAAATAATTCATTGAACAAGGTGGCTGGGGTGTGTTATCATATAGGAAAGAATCGCGGACCTTTGTTGGTATTTTAGGAGGCAGTTTATGAGAGAAATCAAGATCCCGGTAGGAATATCCGATTTTAGAGAAATTCGTGAAGGCAGCTATTATTATATTCCTGAATCCGTGAATTTCCTTTTACAAGAAATGTACTTACCGGCTGTCTTCGTGTGGCAAAGGAGAGTATTTTTGCAGGATTGAATAATTTTAAAGTACATTCTCTGACGAGCGTCGATCTTGATGAATATTTTGGCTTTACAGATTGGGAAGTAAGAGAGATGCTTCATTATTATGGCCAGGATGAGCATTATGAAGCAGTAAAAGAATGGTATGACGGATATCGGTTTGGAAATGTTGACATTTATTGTCCCTGGAATGTAATTTGCTACTGTAAAGAGCACAGAAACAACAGAAATGCAGAGCCGAAGAACTACTGGCTGAATACCAGCGGAAATGAGGCGCTGAATCAAATCAAAGAGAAAAATTATGCGGAAAATATGAGGCTTGACGGAGTGCATACAATCTTAAAATATGGAATTACCTGCAATAAGAAAAAATGCTGCGTGCTTTTTGAAAAAGATTGAGAGGAAAGAGAATGGAAAACGTAATTTCAATACAGAATCTAAGCAAATCCTTCGGCGACGTAAAAGCCGTGGACGACCTCAGTTTCCGGGTGAAGAGAGGGGAGCTCTTCGCTTTTCTGGGGGTGAATGGAGCGGGGAAAAGCACGACGATCTCCATCATCTGCGGGCAGCTGAAGAAAGACAGCGGCAGCGTCCGGATTCATGAGATGGATGTGGAACGAAAGGGCGAGGAGACGAAACGGCTCCTTGGTGTGGTCTTTCAGGATAGCGTGCTGGACCGGCCGCTGACGGTGAAAGAAAATCTGAAAAGCCGGGCGGCGCTCTATGGAATTATGGGAAAAGCCTTTGAAAAACGGCTCGGGGAACTGGTGGAGCTTCTGGATTTCAGGGAGTTTTTAAACCGGCCGGTGGGCAAGCTCTCCGGCGGTCAGCGGCGAAGAATCGATATTGCCCGGGCGCTTCTTCATAAACCGGAGCTTCTGATTCTGGACGAGCCCACCACGGGCCTTGATCCCCAGACAAGAAAGCTGATCTGGGACGTCATCGAGAAAATCCGGCTGACGGAAAATATGACGGTTTTCCTCACGACCCATTATATGGAGGAGGCGGCCTCCGCAGGCTATGTCATTATTCTGGACAAAGGAAAAATCGCCGCGGAAGGAACACCCTATGAGCTGAAAAACCGGTATGTGCAGGATTATATCTCCCTTTACGGTGTCTCCGAGGAAGAGGTCCGCTCCCTGAAAAAGGACTACACGCCGATTCGCGAAGGCTATCAGATCAAGGTTTCCAATACGGCGGAGGCCACGGAGCTTATCGTGGACCATCAGGAGCTCTTTCGGGACTATGAGGTGGTTAAAGGCGGCATGGACGACGTGTTCCTGGCGGTGACAGGAAAAGCTCTGGGAGGTGAAAAGGCATGAATACGATCTTTGTACTGGTAAATCGAAACCGAAAACTCTTTTTCCGCGACAAAGGCATGCTGATTTCTGCCCTGATCACGCCTCTGATCCTCATTGTACTCTACGGAACCTTTCTGGCCAATGTCTATAAGGATTCGTTTCGGAGTTCCCTTCCGGCGGCTTTCACTGTCGCGGATAAGCTCATCAACGGAGCGGTGGCAGCCCAGCTGGCAGCAGGTCTTCTGGCGGTCAGCTGCGTGACTGTGACCTTCTGCGTGAATCTGACCATGATTCAGGACCGGGCCAACGGCACCCGGAAGGATTTCAACGTATCACCGGTGAAACGGCCGGTGCTTTACCTGGGTTATTTCTTTGCTACAGTGCTAAATTCCCTGATGGTAAACGGCCTGGCCCTGATTTGCTGCTTTATCTATATGGAAGGAATGGGCTGCTATTTAAGCGGAACGGACGTCCTCTGGCTGCTTGTCGATATCGTGATTCTTGTCCTTTTCGGAAGCAGCCTCTCTGGCATCATCTGTTATCCCTTGAAGACCCAGGGCCAGATGTCAGCCGTGGGAACCGTTGTCAGCGCAGGCTACGGCTTTCTCTGCGGCGCTTATATGCCGATTGCCAATTTCGGCTCAGGCCTTCAGAAGGTGCTTTCTTTTATTCCCAGCACCTACGGAACCTCCCTTTTGAAAAATCATATGCTTCGGGGCGTTTTTGAAGAGATGCGCGCCAGCGGTTTTCCGGAAGAAGTAGTGAAAGGCATCGCGGATAGTCTGGACTGTAATCCCGTTTTTCAGGGAAAGAAAGTTACAACGGAAGCCATGCTGCTTATTATGGTCCTTTCCACCGTCGTTTTCATGGTAGTTTACCTCATCCTGACCAATTGTCAGGAAAAAGAATAACAGACAAAAAAAGCCCCCGTCCAGCTCGTGGAACGGGGGTAAACTTTTGCTCAGATTTCTCCGTGGGAGTTTTTGTGGTGTTCTTTCATTTCGGCCTTGCATTTGTACATCTTCCGGTCGGCCTGCTCCAGAAGAATCTTCATGCTGCAACATTCACTGTAGGAATCGGAAACTGCGTAGCCGTAAGCATACTCAAGATGGAGCTGCTTGCTGTAGGAATTGTAGTGGCCTGTTTCCTTGCGGACGTCTAGGAGGATCTTTTTCACTTCCTCCTCGCCGACACCGGTTAAGATCGCGATAAACTCATCTCCACCGTATCTTCCGACGAAATGCTGCTGGGGAATGGAAGTGCGGAGAATATTGGCGAAATTCATGATCAGTGTATCGCCGGCCAGATGACCAATGGTATCGTTGACCTCTTTAAGACCGTTCAGGTCGAAGATCGCCACCGTGGTAAGTTCGGTCAGATTGTCGTTTGCCAGAAGGAGCTCCTCGCAGCGGCTTTTGTTCGGAAGACCGGTATGAAGGTCCAGATAAGCTTTTTTCCGCAGTTCCCTGTTCTTTTTGGAGAGGACGACCTGCTCGACGGATTCTTTGATCAGCAGGGCGACAATGAGGATCATAATGACGATCAGCGCTTTTTCAATCTGGTTGATCTGAGTGGCATAGCGCTGGGAGCAGTTCTCTGCGGCATCCACCATCTTGTCCGCCAGCTGGAAGTATTCTTCGCTCATGCTGATGATATCGGTATCTTTGTAGCCTTCTTTGCGGACCTTTGTTACTTCTTCTTTCAGCTTGGCCCAATAGCTGTAGAGCCGATTCAGTTTTGCGTTGTAATCGGTGTCCTCCAGATGAGTCAGGTTGTATTTTCCGCCGCCGTGCATGAGACCTGAGAAAATATCGTCCAGATACTGGATCAGTTCATCGTTGCCTTCGTCCACGACCTCCAGCTTTACCATTCGCTGGGTGGCTCCCCGGATGATACCGGCATAGTTTACAACCCGGGCATTTCCCTGAAGCTTTTTTACATCTGCGATCATGAAGATGGTGAGGATGATCAGAATACCAATCAGGATTCCACTGATGACTTTTTCAACTTTCCTCTCTTTCATAAAGCTACCTCTTTTGTCGAAAAAAATAATGGCTGAAGTTTTTCGGAAACATCAGTCCTCTTCAGTGTACCATAAATCGGTGCAAACATCCATAGTTAAAATAAGTTCTTTGTCGAATTGGCCAATAAAGCGTCGAAAATGGGAAAGTTTTTGACCTATATGCTGAAAACTTTTTTTGCTGCTTATTTCGTTTGACAAATGTGTTTCAGGTTGCTAAAATTCAGATGGTAGTGTTATCCGATATAGGTCTGTGAAGAAGGTTCAGACGTTTCTACCGCACGCCGTTCAGTTGCGACTATTGGGTTCGATAGAAAATGACCGCAGACCGCAGATGTACAGCTTCGTATGTCTGCGTCTTTTTATTTGCAACTATTTGGACACACACTTCTGGTACTTACACAACAATACTATAAAAAGTGAAAGTAAAGGAGACAAAGCAATGAAAAAGAGTGTTAAGTGGGTTGCAGCAACCGCAGCAGTAATGCTTACTCTCAGCGCATCTGTCGGCGTGACCAGCAGTGCGGATGAAGGTACAACCGTAAAGGCAGGTTTCATTTTCCTGCATGACGAGAATTCCACCTACGACCTGAACTTCATCAACGCCGCAAAGGAAGCCTGTGAGAAAATGGGAATCGAGTATGTATTTAAAACCGGTATTCCCGAGGGTCAGGAAGCATATGACGCTGCCTGCGAGCTGGCAGATGCCGGCTGCAACTTCGTATTTGCAGACAGCTTCGGCCATGAGGATTACATCATTGAGGCCGCAAGAGAGTTCCCGGACGTACAGTTCTGTCACGCAACCGGAACCAAAGCACATACGGAAGGACTTGACAACTTCCACAATGCTTTCGCTTCTATTTATGAGGGACGTTACCTGGCTGGTATCACCGCTGGTATGAAACTCAACGAGATGATCGCAAACGGTGAGATCACCGAGGACCAGGCAAAAATGGGTTATGTCGGCGCTTACACCTATGCAGAGGTTATCTCCGGATATACTTCCTTCTTCCTGGGCGCTCGTTCCGTATGCCCGAGTGTGACCATGGAGGTTACCTTCACCGGTTCCTGGTATGATGAGACCGCTGAGAAAGAGGGAGCAAACAAACTGATCGATGACGGCTGCGTACTGATCAGCCAGCATGCCGATTCCATGGGTGCTCCGACCGCCTGCGAGACCGCTGGTGTTCCGGATGTTTCCTACAACGGAAGCACCGAGAGCGCTTGCCCGAACACCTTCCTTGTTTCTTCCAGAATCAACTGGGCACCGTATTTCGAGTATGCTATGGGCTGCGTACAGAACGGTGAAGCAATCGACGCTGACTGGACCGGCGATATCGCTACCGGTTCTGTTGTCCTGACTGACTTTGGTAAATCTGTTGCAGAGGGCACACAGGAAGCTGTTGATGAGGCTTCTGCAAAACTGGTAGACGGTTCTCTCCATGTATTTGATACGTCCACCTTCACCGTAGACGGCAAGACTCTGGACAGCTACATGGCTGACGTAGATACCGATGCAGATTACGAGGGAGACCACGAGGCAGTTTCTGACGGATACTTCCATGAGTCCGCAGAGGGCTTCCGTTCCGCTCCGTATTTCGATGTTCAGATCGACGGTATTACCCTTCTGGATACACAGTTCTAATTCTTTTGACAGAAAAGAAAGCGGGTGGTGCAGCGATTTTCGCGGCACCGCCCTTTTGTTTCCAATGAAAAAACTGAAAGGAGGACGAGAGATTGAAGGGCAAAACAGCTGCGGTGACTATGAAAAATATCACCAAGAAATTTGGTCCGGTCGTTGCCAGCGACAAGGTAAACCTTGAGATTTACAAAGGTGAGATCCTTGCACTGCTGGGTGAGAACGGCAGCGGAAAAACAACCCTTATGAATATGCTCTCCGGAATTTATTTTCCGGATGAAGGACAGATCTTTATCAATGGAAAAGAGACGGTGATTCGTTCACCGAAAGACGCTTATGCCTGCGGCATCGGTATGGTGCATCAGCATTTCAAACTGATCGATGTGCTGACGGCGGCGGAAAACATCGTTCTGGGCATGAAAGGCCGCTTAAATCTGAAGGAGGCTTCCGCGAAGATCCGAGAGATCTGCGACAAATATGGTTTCGAGGTGGACCCGGACCAGAAGATTTACAACATGTCCGTCTCCCAGAAACAGACGGTGGAGATCGTCAAAGTGCTTTACCGCGGAGCAGATATCCTGATTCTGGACGAGCCCACGGCCGTACTGACCCCGCAGGAGACAGAGAAGCTTTTTAAAGTGCTCCGGAATATGAGAGACGACGGAAAAGCCATCATCATCATCACCCACAAGATGCATGAGGTGGAGAGTCTTTCCGACCGTGTGGCTGTGCTGCGTCATGGCTGCTTCGAGGGCGATATTGCCACGAAGGATACAAACGCGGAGGATATGACCAACCGGATGGTGGGTCACAAGGTAACGCTGAACATTGAGCGTCCGGAGCCTGTGAACCCCAAACCGAGACTGGAGGTCAAGGGTCTGACCGTGAAGACCGAGGACGGCATCGTGAAACTGAAAGACGTTTCCTTTACCGCGAGAAGCGGCGAGATCCTGGGTATCGCAGGAATTTCCGGCTGTGGTCAGAAGGAGCTTCTGGAAGCGATTGCGGGACTTCAGTCCACCACTGCGGGAAGCATCACTTATATAGAAGAAAACGGTACGAGAGAAGAACTCGTCGGCCGGGACCCCCGGGAGATCATGGATATGGGCGTGTCCCTTTCCTTCGTTCCGGAGGACCGTCTGGGCATGGGCCTTGTGGGAGATATGGACCTTACCGACAATATGATGCTCCGTTCCTTCCAGAAGGGCCACTCCGTATTTACCGACCGTAGGACACCGAAGGAACTGGCTCAGACCGTTGTGGATGAGCTCGAAGTTGTGACACCCGGCCTTTCCACTCCGGTAAGACGGCTTTCCGGCGGAAACGTGCAGAAGGTTCTGGTTGGCCGTGAGATCGCTTCCAGCCCCACCGTGCTCATGACAGCCTATGCAGTCCGTGGTCTGGATATCAACTCTTCCCATACGATCTACAACCTCATCAATGAGCAGAAGAAAAAAGGAACCGCCGTCATTTTCGTCGGTGAGGACCTGGATGTGCTCCTGGAGCTTTCCGACCGGATTCTTGTGCTCTGCGGCGGCGAGGTCAGCGGTATCGTGGACGGAAGAACAACGGATAAAAATACCGTGGGTATGATGATGACCCGCGTAGGGGGTGCGGAAAATGAACAGTAAAGCCAAAGAACCTCTGTTTCACATTGTAAAACGGGATGCTCTTCCCTGGCAGCGGGGCTTGAGAATCCGCCTGCTGGCCATTCTGCTGGCGCTGGTGGTTTGCGGTATTCTGACTACGATCTTCACCGGCATCAACCCGGTACAGGTGTATGTCTCCATTTTCATGGGAGCCTTCGGAACCGCCAGAAAGACCTGGATTACCTTCCAGAATGTGGCGATTCTGCTTCTGATCTCTCTGGCTCTGACCCCGGCCTTCCGGATGCGCTTCTGGAACATCGGCGGTGAGGGACAGGTGCTGATCGGCGGTCTTGCGGCAGCAGCCTGCATGATCTGCCTCGCAGGAAAGCTTCCCAACGCCCTGGTTATCCTTCTGATGATTGTCACCAGCCTGGCGGCAGGAGCCATCTGGGGTCTGATTCCTGCTTTCTTCAAGGCAAAATGGAATACCAACGAGACGCTGTCCACGCTGATGATGAACTACATCGCGACCCAGCTAGTTGCCTTTTTCACGATCGTCTGGGAGATGCCGAAAGGTTCCGGTAAGATTGGTATCATCAACCAGAAGACCAACATCGGCTGGCTGCCGAACCTTTTCGGTTCCAAATATCTTCTGACGATCATCATTGCGGTTGTGATGATGGTGCTCCTGTACGTCTATTTCGTCTACAGCAAACACGGCTATGAGATCGCCGTAGTGGGAGAGAGTGAGAACACTGCCCGCTATGTCGGTATCAAGGTGGAAAAAGTCATCATGCGTACAATGGTGCTTTCCGGTGCGGTCTGCGGTCTGGTAGGTCTGCTCCTCGTGGGAGGCATCAACCACACGATCACGACCACGATCGCCAACGGCCAGGGCTTCACCGCTGTTATGGTTTCCTGGATGGCCAAGTTCAATCCCTTTACGATGGCCTTCACCAGCTTCCTGATTATTTTCCTGAACAGAGGAGCCAGTGAGATTTCCACGACCTTCGGTCTGAACCAGTCCTACGGAGATATCTTGACAGGTATCATCCTGTTCTTTATCATCGGCTGTGAGTTCTTCATTTCCTATAAGATTCAATTCCGGAAAAAATCAGAGAAAGGAGCTGAAAACTGATGATCAATCTTGTGTCATTTATCCCGAGAGCCGTGGTACAGGGAATTCCCCTTCTATTCGGAAGTACCGGCGAGATCATGACGGAGAAATCCGGAAACCTGAACCTGGGAATCCCCGGTGTCATGTATGTAGGCGCGATCAGCGGCGTTATGGGATCCTTTTTCTATGAGCAGTCTGTCAGCGACGCGTCAAATATGAATGCTTTTCTGGCAATCCTGATTCCCATTGTGTGCTGCCTGCTGGCTTCCCTCTGTATGGGACTTCTCTATTGCTTCCTTACTGTTACCCTGCGGGCTAATCAGAACGTGACCGGTCTTGCGATGACGACCTTCGGCGTGGGCTTCGGAAACTTCTTCGGAGGTTCTCTCATCAAGCTTTCCGGCAGTGATGTGCCGTCGATTGCCCTTTCTGCCACCAGCAGTTATTTCAGCAAATCCCTTCCCTTCGCGGAAAATTCAGGCTGGTTCGGAAAGATCTTCCTTTCCTATGGCTTCCTGGCTTATGTGGCCGTCATTATCGCTCTGGTCTGCGCCTATGTGCTGAAGTACACCCGGGTGGGCCTTCACTTAAGAGCTGTGGGAGAGAACCCCGGAACCGCAGACGCAGCGGGCATCAACGTGACGAAATACAAATACATGGCTACCTGTGCGGGCTGTATGATCGCAGGTCTTGGCGGCCTTTACTATGTGATGGACTACGCCAGCGGCGTCTGGTCCAACGATGCCTTCGGTGACAGAGGCTGGCTTGCAATTGCCTTGGTTATCTTCACAATCTGGCGTCCGGTGGTATCAATCTTTGCATCCATCTTCTTCGGCGGTCTGTATATTCTTTATCTCTACATTCCGACAGGAATGGATCATATGGAGTTTCAGGAGTTATATAAGATGATTCCTTATGTGGTGACTCTGGTGGTTCTGGTGCTCACCAGTATGAGAAATAAACGGGAAAATCAGCCACCCAACTCTCTGGGACAGTCGTATTTCCGGGAAGAACGATAAGAGAAAAAAGAGGAGACCCTCCGCTTATGAGCGGAGGGCCTTTTTCATGGATGCAACATATTCTTTTACATAGGGAATGCAGTTTGTTCCGTATTTCGCGCAAATCTTGACGATGGCACTTCCAACGATGGCGCCGTCGGAGAGGTCTGCCATTTTTTTTGCCTGCTCCGGGGTAGAAATTCCAAAGCCTACGGCACAGGGGATATCCTTGGCAGCTTTCACCAGCTTTACCATGGCTCCGATATCGGTGGTGATGGAACTTCTGACACCCGTTACACCGAGAGAGGAGACGCAGTAGACAAAGCCGGAAGCATCTTTTGCAATCATGGAGATCCGGTCCTCGGAGGTGGGAGCGATGAGGGAGATGAGATCCAGACCGTAAGTTTTTGCCACGGAATCGAACTCTTCCTTTTCCTCATAGGGCACATCCGGAAGGATCAGGCCGTCCATACCGACTTCTTTGGCGGTCTTCATGAAACGGTCGGTACCGTAGGAGAAGACCACATTGGCGTAGGTCATGAAGACCATCGGAATGCTGGATTTCCGGCGGATCTTGCGGACCATATCGAAGACCTTATCGGTGGTGACGCCGCCGGAGAGAGCACGGACGTTGGCTTCCTGGATCACCGGTCCCTCAGCCGTGGGATCGGAAAAAGGAATGCCGAGTTCGATGAGATCCGCTCCGGCCTCTTCCATGGCATAAACGAGCTGTTCTGTGATTTCCAGTGACGGATCACCGCAGGTGATGAATGGAATGAAGGCCTTGCCGCCCTCAAATGCTTTTCTGATGTTACTCATGAAGATCCTCCCCTCTGTAGCGTGCGATGGCTGCACAGTCCTTGTCTCCTCTGCCGGAGATATTGATGACAATGATCTGGTCTTTTCTCATGGTAGGAGCCAGCTCCCGGGCGTAAGCAACGGCGTGGGCGCTCTCGATGGCGGGAATGATGCCCTCCAGTCTTGAGAGGTACTCAAAAGCGTCCACGGCCTGGTCGTCGGTGATGGCCAGATATTCGGCTCTTCCGATATCGTGAAGGTGGGCGTGCTCCGGTCCGATGCCGGGGTAGTCAAGACCGGCGGAGATGGAGTAAACGGGAGCAATCTGTCCGTATTCATCCTGGCAGAAGTAGGACTTCATACCGTGGAAAATGCCGAGAGAACCAGTGCCGATGGTGGCTGCGGTCTCCTTCGTGTCGATGCCTCTTCCGGCAGCCTCAAGGCCGATGAGCCGTACCTCCGGATGGGGAATGAAGTGATAGAAAGCGCCGATGGCGTTGGAACCGCCGCCCACGCAGGCGAGCACAGCATCCGGAAGGCGTCCTTCTTTTTCCATGATCTGCTCTTTGATCTCTTTGGAGATGACGGACTGGAAGTCACGGACGATGGTCGGGAAGGGATGGGGGCCCATGCAGGAGCCTAAGACGTAATGGGTGTCGGAGATCCTGCTGGTCCATTCTCTCATGGTCTCGGAAACGGCGTCTTTGAGGGTTCCGGTACCGGAGGAGACAGCGTGGACCTTGGCTCCGAGAAGGCGCATCCGGTAAACGTTCAGAGCCTGTCTCCTGGTGTCTTCCTCGCCCATGAAGACCTCACATTCCATATCCATCAGGGCTGCCGCTGTGGCGGTGGCTACGCCGTGCTGGCCTGCGCCGGTCTCAGCGATGACGCGGGTTTTGCCCATTTTCTTGGCGAGAAGGACCTGGCCCAGTACGTTGTTGATCTTGTGAGCTCCGGTGTGGTTTAAGTCCTCACGCTTGAGGTAAATTTTAGCTCCGCCCAGATCCTCGGTCATCCGCTTTGCATAGTAGAGGCGGGAGGGTCTTCCGGCGTACTCGTTTAAGAGCGTCGTGAGCTCCCGGTTGAAATCCGGATCGTTTTTGTAGTGGTTGTAGGCTTCTTCCAGTTCGATTACTGCGTTCATGAGGGTTTCCGGGATGTACTGCCCGCCATGAATGCCGAAACGTCCATTACTCATATGTTTATCTCCTGACTGCAGCGACCGCTGCGATTATTTTTTCTTTATCTTTATAGCCGTCTGTTTCCACGCCGCTGCTCAGATCGAGCGCATAGGGGTGAAAACGGCTGACTGCTTCTGTTATGTTTTCCAGTCTCAAACCTCCTGCCAGGAAAAATGGCCTGTCAAAGGAGGAGAGCAAAGACCAGTCAAAGGTTTCTCCAGTGCCACCGGCCCCGTTGTCCAGAAGGACAAAGTTCGCGGGGCTTTTTTCAGCTTCTGTAAGATCTTCCGGGGACCGGATGGAAAAGGCACGGATCAGAGGAACGGCAACCTGTTTTTTCAGTTTTTCCAGATAGCTTTGGGACTCCTGTCCGTGGAGCTGGACGGCTTTCAGCGTGCCGTCAGTTACCAGCGAAAGAATGGTCTCCATGGGGGCGTTTACGAAGACGCCAACGGGAAGAATCTCAGGGGAGAGGAGAGCGGTAAGCTCCCGGACTTTTTCCCGGGGAACATTTCTCCTGCTCTTTGGCACGTCGATGATGAAACCGGCGAAATCCGGTTTTGCTTCGTTGACGTAAGCGATATCCTCAGGCCTTCTGAGGCCGCAGATTTTAATCTTTGTCATAGGCGTTTCAAACTCCTCTCAGCGTGTCCAGCATGGCTTTTTTGTCCGCGGCTCGCATGAGAGTCTCTCCGATGAGGACGGCGTCGGTTCCGTTGGCCTCCAGCTTTTCGATGTCAGAGCGGGTTTTGATGCCGCTTTCAGAGACGAAAAGGCAGTCCTTCGGGGCCAGGGAGCGGAGCTTTAAGCTGTTGCTCACATCCACCTGGAAATTCTTGAGGTTCCGGTTGTTGACGCCGATGATCCGGGCTCCGGCTTTGACAGCCCGGGAGATTTCTTCCTCCGAATGGGCTTCCACAAGAGCGGAGAGCTTCAGCTCGTCAGCCAGCTGGCGGTAGGCCAGAAGCTTTTTATCCTCCAGAATGGAGCAGATGAGAAGGACGGCGGAAGCGCCGTGGGCTGCGGCCTGATAGATCATATATTCATCCACCGTGAAATCCTTCCGTAAGACCGGGATGGAAACGCTGGCTGTGATCTCCTCCAGGTAAGCGTCCCTTCCGAGAAAATAGAAGGGCTCCGTGAGGCAGGAGATGGCATCGGCGCCGGCGGCTTCATAGCTTTTCGCAATGTCCAGATAGGGGAAATCTTCAGCGATGATTCCTTTGGAAGGAGAGGCCTTTTTGACCTCGCAGATAAAGGAGACGCCGGGCTTTTTTAAAGCTTTCTCAAAGAGAAATTCCGGGGCTCCGGCCCGCCTTTTCTCCGCAGCGGAGCGGAGGGTGGAAAGAGGAATCGCTTCCTTTTCTTTCCGAATCCGCTCGGTGGTTTTTGCGGCGATCTCCTCCAGGATATTCATCGGTTGCTCTCCTTTACAAATTCTTCAAGCTTTTTCATGGCAGCACCCTCATCGATGAGCTTCTCTGCGAGACGGATACCGTCTGCCATGGTCTCGGTCTTGCCTGTGATGTAGAAGGCGGCTCCGGCGTTGAGGCAGACAGCCTGGCGCTTCGGGCCTTTTTCCTCGCCGCTTAAGATCGAACGGGTGATGGCTGCGTTTTCTTCCGGTGTGCCGCCGGTGAGGTCATCCTTGGAGCAGCGCTTGTAGCCGAACTGTTCCGGGGTGATCTCGTAGGACTGGAACCAGCCGTCGCGAATCTCGCAGACAGCGGTGGGAGCGCTCATGGAGATCTCGTCCAGCCTGTCCTGACCGAAGACTACCATGCCGCGTTTCACGCCGAGCTTTGCCATAACCTGAGCCAGGGGCTCCACGAGCTCCTCCTCATAGACACCCATGAGCTCCATGTTAGCGCCTGCCGGGTTGGAGAGGGGGCCAAGGATGTTGAAGATTGTGCGGATGCCGAGTTCTTTTCTTACCGGACCTACATATTTCATGGCAAAATGATATTTCTGGGCGAAAAGGAAACAGATATTGATATCGGTAAGAAGCTGTTTGCTCTGCTCCGGGGAAATGTCGATCTTTACGCCGAGGGCTTCGAGAACGTCAGCGGCTCCGGATTTGGAGGAGGCTGCCCGGTTGCCATGCTTGGCAACGGGAACGCCGCCGGAAGCAATGACGAGAGCAGAAGTGGTGGAGATATTGAAGGAGTTGGAGCCGTCGCCGCCGGTACCTACGATTTCCAGAACGTCCATGTTGTGGAGAAGTTTTTCTCCGTGGGCTCTCATGGCAGCTGCGGAAGCGGTGATCTCGTCGATGGTCTCGCCCTTCATGGAAAGAGCCGTGAGATAAGCGGCCTTCTGCACGTCGCTGGCGGCATTTTCCATGATCTCATTCATAACCTGTTCTGCTTCTTTATAAGTCAGATCTTGTCTTTTGGAAAGTTTGATGATTGCCTCTTTGATCATTTTGATCCATCCTTTCTGTTTGTTCTATATGATAGTCAGTGTTTTTTGATTGAAATGTTTCGGCGGCCTCAAGGAAGTTCTCCAGGATGATTTTCCCGTCCGGTGTCATGACGGATTCGGGATGAAACTGGACGCCGTACACGGGATAAAGGCTGTGCTCCACGGCCATGACCTCCCCGTCATCGGTGATGGCGGTGACTTTGAGATCCGGCGGGAGCGTAGCTGCCTCGGCGGAAAGTGAATGGTACCTGGCTGCCTGGAACTTTTCGGGAAGTCTCTGGAAAAGGAGACTGTCCGGGGATTTTTTTACCAGGGAGCTCTTTCCGTGCATGAGCTCTTTCGCATAGCCTACGGTGCCACCGAAAACCTCACAGATGGCCTGATGGCCCAGGCAGACGCCGAAGATCGGAATCTCGCCTTTCAGCTCGCGGATGGCTTCCTCGCAGATGCCTGCGTCCGCCGGTCTTCCGGGGCCGGGGGAGAGGATCAGCGCTTTGGGAGCCAGGGAGCGTATCTCGTCGATCGTGATTTTATCGTTTCGCACCACCTGGATCTCCGGGTCGATACTTCCGATGAGCTGGTAAAGGTTATAGGAAAAACTGTCGTAATTATCAATCAGTAAGATCATCGAAGGCCTCCTTCTGCTGTCTGAAGTGCAGCTACCACAGCCCGGGCTTTGTTGGAGCACTCGGTAAATTCGTTTTCAGGAATGCTGTCGGCCACGATGCCGGCGCCGGACTGGACGACCACGCGGCCGTTTTTCTTATAGGCGAGACGGATGGCGATACAGGTATCGAGATTTCCGCCGAAATCCAGATATCCGATGGCTCCGCCGTAAATGCCCCGTTTCTGTCCCTCCAGTTCCCGGATGATCTGGCAGGCCCGGATCTTCGGCGCACCGGAGAGGGTGCCTGCCGGGAGGATGGCATCCACAGCGTCCACAGCGTCCTTGTCCGGGCGGATCGTGCCGCGGACTGTGGAGCCGATGTGCATGACGTGGGAGTAACGGAGAACGGACATGTAATCTTCAACGACCACGGAGCCGATCTGGCTGATTCTTCCGAGATCATTTCTTCCGAGATCCACCAGCATGTTGTGCTCGGCCAGCTCTTTTTCGTCTTTTAAAAGCTCGGTCTCAAGGTTCTGGTCTTCCTCCTCACTTTTTCCTCTGGGACGGGTGCCGGCCAGGGGGAAGGTGTGAAGTGTGCCGTCGTTCAGGTTTGCCAGCGTCTCCGGGGAAGCGCCTGCCACCTCGATGTCGTCACTGGAAAAATAGAACATATAGGGGGAAGGATTGGTGGTCCGGAGTACCCGGTAGGTGTCAAAGAGGCTTCCCTCTGCTGGGGCGCTCATGGGATCGGAGAGCACCACCTGGAAAATATCGCCTTCGTGGATGTAATGCTTTGCCTTTTCCACCATCTGGCAGTAGGTTTCCTTGGAATAGCGGAAGGCCAGGGGGCTTTTCAGCTTCAAAGGACGGATCACAGCCTTCGCGCCGCTTTTTAAAAGGGCTTCCATTTCATCCAGTTCTTTTTCTGCCTTTTCATAGGAAGCGGCCAGATCGTCTGTGCTGACTCCTGTGATGAGGCAGATCTTCTGATGATAGTGATCAAAGGCGATGACCTTGTCAAAAAGCATCAGGTCTACGTCCCGGAAATCGGAACTTCCTTCCTCGGAAAAACGGAGCGTCGGCTCTGCGTATTTGAGATAATCATAGGAGAAATATCCCACCAGGCCGCCCGTGAAAGGAGGCAGGCCTTTGATTTTCGGACTCTTATATTCAGCGAGGATCTTCCGGATTGTGTCTCCGGGATGTTCGGTCGTGAAGGTCTCTGTCGTCTGTTCTTCTTCTTCAGCGCCCCGCCGGATCGTCATCTGCCCGTCCATGCAGGTCAGCTCCATCGTGGGAGCGTAGCCCAGGAAAGAGTAGCGGCCCCATTTCTGGTCGTTCTCCGCGCTCTCCAGGAGATAACAGTGGCGACTGGCAGCCTTGAGTGTCCGCATCACCTCGATGGGGGTGAAGGCATCGCTGTAGATCTCCCTGCAGGCGGGAATCCGCCGACAGTCCGTTGTCTCGGTTATTTTTTTTATTTCTTCCAGTGTGGGAAACATGACTTTTTCCTCCTTCTTATGTCTGAAAATTTGTGCTGTATCGGAGTCCGTTTACGGCATTTATATTTCTGTCGCAGTGCGATCCTGCCCGGAGAGCTTTTGCATCACAGATAATTCCGGCGGAATTTCCTGTGATATAAAAAAAGTCCCTGACAGAATATCCGATTCTGTCAAGGACGGGTGTCATTTCTTTTCCACTCGCGGTGCCACCTTGATTTATGATCTTCTTCGACCATACCCTTTGTGAGATACCAGCATATCTCCGGTAACTGACGTATACCTTCACGTCATGGAATACTTGGCGTTTGCCGTTCCCCATGCCCTCGGCGGTCCATTTAACAGTCTGCATTTCGATCCGGCTCTCACCTCCCCGGACTCTCTGGACGCGCATAACAGTTTTTATCTCCGCTTCAACGGTTTAAATTGCTAACCAACTGATTTGATTTGTCCAAATTCTATACCTGTAAATCGGATTTGTCAAGCAAATTTTCAAAAAAACAGAGATTGTATTTTCTGTATTTTTCTGTTGACTGGAAGACAAGAACGTGGTATGATTCAAAAAGTGTTGCTGGTGTGGACGGATGTTTTTCCTGCACGGGCACAAAATAAGAATACAGACGAAGAAGCTTTTAGGAAATGTGCAGAGCCGTACAGCCGAAGGAGTAACACTCTCAGGCGTTCTTTCAGGAGAACAGAGACTAAAAGCGGAGTGGTCTCTGGAGAATCTCAGAAAATGAGTGCCGAAGGTGCAATGCACAGCTGCTGTGCAGAATCTCTCAGGCAAAAGGACAGAGTCAGAAGAAGTACGAAAACAGGTTCGTACGGCTTCTATTTTTTCAGGACCATGCTCCCCGGACGGGAGGATGGTTTTTTTCATGGGAAGAACGGGGAACGTCTGGCGGAAAAGGAGACATAAAATCATGATGGATGCAGTCAACAATGTCATTGTCCAGATCAGTGATGTGGTCTGGAACTACCTGTTACTTTTTTTACTGGTGGGTACGGGGATCTTTTTTACGATCCGTACCCGGTTCGTTCAGGTCCGGCGTTTTAAGACGGCCTGGATGCGTGTGTTCGGCGGTTTTTCCTTAAAGGGAAAGAAAGCGGGAAAAGACGGTATGAGTTCTTTCCAGGCTCTGGCCACAGCGATTGCAGCCCAGGTGGGAACCGGAAATATCGCGGGCTGTGCGACGGCCCTGGTGTCCGGCGGCCCGGGAGCAATCTTCTGGATGTGGCTGGCTGCCTTTTTTGGAATGGCGACGATCTACGGTGAAGCCGTTCTCGCTCAGAAATCCAAAAAGAGAGATGAGAATGGAGAAGTAGTGGGCGGACCTGTCTATTATATCACACATGTGTTTAAAGGCGGCTTTGGTCGTTTCCTGGCTGTTTTCTTTGCAGTGGCAGTCATTCTTGCTCTTGGCTTCATGGGAAATATGGTACAGTCCAACTCGATCAGCGATGCCTTCTATACGGCTTTTGCGATCCCCAGATGGGCGATGGGACTGGTAGTGGCTTTGCTGGCAGCCTTCATTTTCCTTGGCGGTATTTCCCGTATCGCTTCCTTTACAGAAAAAGTGGTTCCGGTCATGGCAGCTTTGTATCTTTGCGGAGCATTGATCGTACTGATCATGAATATCGGCAATCTTCCTTCTGCGGTTGCCTCCATTTTTGTGGGAGCGTTCTGTCCCAGGGCACTGGCAGGTTCCGCAGCCGGTATGACGGTCCGTATGGCTATGCGTTATGGTGTGGCACGCGGTCTCTTTTCCAATGAAGCAGGAATGGGTTCCACTCCGCATGCCCATGCCATCGCCGATGTAAAAGACCCCGAGGAACAGGGTGAAGTGGCAATGATCGGTGTTTTCATCGATACCTTTGTGGTACTTACCATGACCGCTCTTGTGATTCTTTCTTCCGGTGTCCTGGATGAGATGATCGATGCGGGCACCACAGGAACTCCCGTGGCCCAGGCAGCTTTTGCCACCGGATTTAAAGGCTTCGGCCCCAAATTTGTGGCAGTCTGCCTCCTGTTTTTCGCCTTTTCCACGATTATTGGCTGGTACTTCTTCGCCCGCCAGAATGTGAAATATCTCTGGGGCGCCAAAGCAGTGCTTCCTTTCTCCATCATTGTGGTGGCCTTCGTTTTCCTGGGTTCTCTTCTGAAGGTGGAGCTGGTCTGGAATCTTTCCGACCTCTTCAATGGCCTGATGGTTATTCCGAACCTGATTGCTTTGCTGGCACTGAGCGGCGTGGTGGCGAAAGCAGCGGCGGAGTTTAGAAAAAAATAGGAGCACAAAAGCCCCGGGTTCAGTAAATGGACCCGGGGCAAAATTTCGTCTGGCAGTTCTTTTGTTTCATGCGGTCGTCTGGCAGGAAAATTGACTGTAATCGGCCTTTTAGTTGTTTTAGGTCATGCTAAATTGGCAGGAGTATTGACCGCAATTGCCTTTTTTCTATTTTAGGTCATCTATACCCCTCCAAAACCATGACCGCAATTACTCTTTTATCTGTTTTAAGTCATTTATGCTCCCAAAAATCATGACTGCAATTTTGACTATTTTGAGTCAATTATAGCGCCCAGAAGCACTGATTACACTAGCTCTTTGGACAAAAAAGCGTTTTTTCTCTCAAAGAGCGGGGCAAATTTAACAAATGTAGCAAGAATTCTCCCACCTCTTCAGGTGGTGAGATGAATTGCACATCTGAGCATATCTGCTCAAA